>DASTWH010000354.1:0-2923 GCA_035758735.1 Gaiellaceae bacterium | reverse complement strand
GCCGTGGCTCCAACCCGGCTACTCCGACCCCGGGGACAAGGAGTACGTCGTCTCGCAGGAGGAGATGGACGTCATCCACAAGGAGTCGCTCTGCATCATGTGCGGCTGCTGCGTCTCCGAGTGCAACTCGATGGAGGCGGACCCCGACTTCCTCGGCCCGGCTGCGCTCGCGAAAGGCATGCGCTTCGTCGGCGACCCGCGCGACGAGGCGACGGTCGAGCGCCTGCAGGCGTACTCGAGTGAGCACGGGATCTGGGACTGCACGCGCTGCTATTTCTGCCAGGAGCGTTGCCCCAAGGGCGTCGATCCGCGTGACGCCATCGCCAAGCTCGGCGCAGAGGCGGTCAGCGCCGGAATCGACTCCGACATGGGCGCGAAACACGCGAAGTGGTTCGTCACCTCGGCGAAGACGACGGGCTGGCTCCGCGAGACCGAGCTCGTCCCGAAGACGCAGGGCATCGTGAAGTCGCTGACCGAGATGAAGTTCGCAATGGGGCTTCTGCGGCACGGCAAGGTGCCGCCGCCGGTGCCACCGCACGTGGCGAAGCACGTCGACGAGTCGCGCGCGCTCTACGACCTCGTGAAGCAGCAGGAGCGCTCCGGCGCCGACGGCATCGTCCAGTCCGAGAAGGCGTTGGCGCACCTCGCCCTCGACACGGACGAGGAGCGCGACCCGTACGGCGAGGACTCGTTCCCGAGACCGCTCCCGCTCGAGAAGGACGGCCAGTGAGGACCGTCGCGTACTACAAGGGCTGCCTCGCCTCGCTCTCGGCGAAGGAGCTCGACACGTCGACGCAGGCGCTCGCGCCGAAGGTCGGCCTCGAGCTCATCGAGCTCGAGGCGGTCACGTGCTGCGGCGCCGGCGACATCCACGAGGCCGAGCCGGACTACTACCTCCACCTGAACGCACGCATCCTCGCCTACGCGGAGGAGACGGGCGCGGACACGCTCATGACGATCTGCAACGTCTGCACGCTCAACCTCCGACAGGCGAATCACGCGCTCCAGAACGACTCGGCGCTGCTCGCGCGGGTCAACGAGAACCTCGTGACGGTGGGCGCGCCGGCGTACTCGGGCGGCGTGGAGGTCATGCATTTCCTGTGGCTGATCTCCGCAGGCGAGGGGTACGAGCTCCTGCAAGGGGCGGCGCACAAGGGCCTGAAGGGGCTCAAGATCGCGCCGTTCTACGGCTGTCAGATCCTGCGGCCGTCGAAGCTCCTCGGCTTCGAGGATCCGGACAAGCCGGAGTCGCTGGAGCGGATCATCAGGGCGTGTGGGGGAGAGGCGATCGACTACCCGGCCAAGATCAAGTGTTGCGGCTTCCCGATCATCCAGGCACGTGAGGACGTGGCGCTCGCCGAGCTCATCCAGCCGATCGAGCAGGCGCGGGAGGCGGGCGCCGACGCGATGGTGACGCCCTGCCCGCTCTGCCACCTGTCGCTCGACGCGTGGCAGTCGAAGCTGCGGAAGCAGACCGGCAAGGACTTCCAGATGCCGATCCTGCACCTCTCCCAGCTCGTCGGCGTCGCCGCAGGGCTGGACGCGTCGGAGCTGAAGTTCAAGCGCCACGTCGTCTCGGTCGATCCGGTGACCGAGAAGCTGTCCGTCTGACCTGGATCCTCGTCATCGTGCTCGCCGCGGGCGCGGCGGTCGTCGCCTGGGCGTGGTTCGAGGCGGGATGGCTGCGGCGGCGCGTGGTCGAGGTGCAGCTCGACGGCGTCCCGGCGGAGCTCGACGGGATTCGCATCGCGCACCTCTCCGACCTGCATCTCGGCATGCCCTCGCGGGGGCCGCGCGCTGTGCGGGACGCCGTGTCCTGGGTGATCGAGCGCAAGCCCGATCTCGTGTGCATCACGGGCGATCTCCTCTCGCGGCGCTCGGGAATGCGCGAGCTCGAGGGGCTGCTGCTCGACGTGGGCCGCTGCTACGTCGTCTTCGGCAACCACGACTTCGCCGACAGCCGCGACCCGTTCTCCCAGCACATCGACGCGGACGACCTCGCCGGGCTCGAGGGCGTCACCCTGTTGACTGACGAGTCGGTCGTCGTCGACGTTCGCGGCACTCGGGTTCAGATCGTGGGCGTCGATCCACGCACGTACGCGCGCCGGGAGGCTCCACCCGATGCGATGACCGACGAGTCGACCAGCCTGCGGATCCTCCTCTGCCACTTTCCCGGGATCGCGCGTCGACTCCCGGTGGGCGCCTTCGATCTCGTCCTCGCCGGCCACATGCACGCGGGGCAGATCGTCGTCCCGTATCCCGGCGGCAAGCTCCGGCTCGCCCACCTTCGCGCTCGGGACGTCGAGGGCATCTACGAGTACGGCGGCACCGTGCTGCACGTCTCGCCGGGCCTGGGAACGACATTCGTTCCCTTTCGGCTCTTCGCGCGGCCGGAGGTCACGGAGCTGGTTATACGATCGACATGATGGAGACACCGATCATCTCGCCCGAGGTCCTGGCGCGCTACGCGGGCGATGCGGCGCTGGAGGTGGACGGCGTGTCGAGTCTCGCCGGCACCGCGCCCGAGGTCACACTCAGGGGCGGCTCCGCAGACGTCGTCGTCGACGTCGAGCTCCGGTGGGGTGCCGAGTCGGAGGACGTCGCGCGTCAGGTGCAGGAGCGTGTTGCCGAGTACCTCGGCCGCATGGCGGAGCTCGAGGTCGGTTCCGTCGACGTCGTGGTCGAGCGCGTCGGCGCGCCTCCCGCGAAGCAATGACGTCTCGCCTCGCCGGCCTCACCGGCGCGACGCTGGAGACGGCGCCGTCCGTCTGCCGCGAGTGCGTCTGGTGGCAGAGCCGCGGCAACCGCCAAACCGAGAAGCGGAAGTGGATCGAGCGCGCGGAGGAGGACTGGGGGGCATGGGGAACGGTCTACCGCGACGACGACGGCCGTGTGCTCGGCTCGATGCAGTACGGGCCGGCGG
>DASTWH010000200.1:0-4443 GCA_035758735.1 Gaiellaceae bacterium | reverse complement strand
CCAGTCGGAAACACGCGCTCGGAGCGCGAAGTTCGGCGGGTTTCCCACACCCGCTGTGGACAGCGAAGGCCTCTACGACGCGTTCGCGAGCACGAGCGGACGCAGGAGCCTCGCGAGGCCGAGCGCACCCGAGGAGGTCAGGTGCAGGCCGTCCTCGCGGAACCACGACTTCCCGCGGCTGCCTGAGCTCCGCGCGGCGGCTGCGTTCGCCGCGGCGGTGCTCCTCGCCGTGGTACTGGGCGCCGCCTCGGCGACCGCCAAGCCCCGTGCGCCCGCCAAGACGCGCGTCACCGTCATCGGGGACTCGATCACGGCGTCGTTCAGCTATGTCGCCTCGGCGCGGCGCTACCTCGGGAGGGGGCTCGACCTCCGCACCGACGCCATCGTCTGTCGACGGCTCGTCGCCGAGAGTTGCGCCTTCCAGGGGACGACCCCCGCGACAGCGCTGCAGGTCGTCGGCGCGCAAGGGCGCGCGCTCGGCTCGGTCGTCGTGATCAACGTCGGCTACAACGACTGGGCGGCCGTCTACGACGTCGATCGCGTGATGAAGGCCCTGAGGGCCGCGGGAGTCCAGCACGTGGTGTGGGTCACGCTGCGCGAGGCGGGTTCGAACGCGGCCATCTACGCGCAGTCGAACGCCCGAATTCGCAGCGCCGGCAAGCGCCACCGCAAGACCCTCGTCATCGCCGACTGGAACGCATACAGCCGCGGCAAGCCGTGGTTCCGGGAGGACGGGCTGCACCTCACGACGCCCGGCGCGCTCGGGCTCGCGCGCCTGCTCCGCCCGCTCGTCCTCGCCGGCGTGTCTTCCTGACGCGATCCACAGGCCCTGTGGACAGCGCACGGAAGTTGGCGCTCAGAGCGCATGTTTCCTCGTTGACAACTTCTCTGGTCCTGTCGACAGGACATCCGCCGGCGGGGATAACCTAGGAACGTATGTTCTGTTCTCCCTGCACCGGGGCCGATGGCGCGTGCGGCCGTGTCCAACTGGACGTCGCGGCCCGCGACGGATTGACTCCCGCGTCGTGACTCGGCCGCCGCTCGCTCCAGCCCACGTCTCGAGCGACGGGCAGTCGCGCACGTGAGCCAGGCGGAGGTCTCGCGCGCTGCGCTCGAGCAGGTCGGAGACCGGCTGAGCTCCGTGGTACCCCCACAGAACCTCGAGGCCGAGGAGTCGGTCCTCGGCGCGATGCTGCTCTCGCCGGTTGCGGTCGGCACCGTGAGCGAGATCCTCGACGCGTCCAACTTCTATCGCGAGAGCCACGCGAAGATGTACCGCGCCGCGCTGTCCCTGTGGTCGAAGGGCGAGCCGGTCGACGCGATCACGCTCGTGAACGAGCTCGACGAGCGGGCCGAGCTCGACGCTGCCGGCGGCCAGGCGCGCGTCGCCGAGCTCGCGGCGCTCGTCCCGGCGGCATCGAACGTCGAGCACTACGCACGCATCGTCAAGGAGATGTCGACCCTCCGCGGGCTCATCCGCGCGGGTCAGGAGATCGTGCGGCTCGGTCAGGAGCGGGAGGGCGAGGTCTCGGACCTCGTCGACCGTGCGGAGCAGATCGTGTTCGAGCTCGGACAGCAGCGTGCGACGAGTGACTTCGCTCACATCGAGGTGCTCCTCAAGGAGAGCTTCGAGCGGATCACGCACCTCTACGAGGCCGGAGCCGAGATCACGGGTGTGCCGGCAGGTTTCAAGGAGCTCGACCTCCTGACGTCCGGCTTCCAGCCGGGCAACCTCGTGATCCTCGCGGCGCGCCCGTCCATGGGGAAGTCGGGCCTCGGCCTGTGCATGGCCACCAACCTCGGAGTGCGTCACCAGACGCCGGTCGCCCTGTTCACCCTCGAGATGTCGAAGTCCGAGGTGACGCAGCGGATGATGTGCAGCGAGGCGAAGGTCGAGTCGCAGCGTCTGCGAACCGGCCGTCTCGCTCCCGACGACTGGCCGCGCCTGACCGCCGCCTGCGACCGGCTCATGAAGGCGCCGATCTACGTCGACGACGCCGGCGCGACCTCGATCATGGAGCTCCGCTCGAAGGCGCGGCGCCTCAAGTCGCGCGAGCCGCGGCTCGGGCTGATCATCGTCGACTACCTCCAGCTGATGGCCTCGGACCGGAATGCCGAGAGCCGGGTGCAGGAGGTGTCACAGATCTCTCGTGCGCTCAAGGTGCTCGCCCGTGAGCTCGAGGTGCCGATCCTCGCGATGTCGCAGCTCTCGCGTGCGGTCGAGCAGCGCCACGACAAGCGGCCGATCCTCTCAGACCTGCGCGACTCGGGCTCGATCGAGCAGGACGCGGATCTCGTCATGTTCATCTATCGCGACGAGTACTACCTCGGCGAGGAGTCCGACCAGCAGGGAATCGCCGAGGTCATCCTCGCGAAGCACCGCAACGGGCCGACCGGAACGATCAAGCTCTCCTGGCTGCGGCGCTATGCGAAGTTTGCCGACCTCGCCGCCGCGTAGCTGACGGCAGCTCGCCGTCCGGCGAGGCTTGAAGACTCCGCTCGTGCTGCTCGGGATCGATTTCCCGCCTGACTCCGCCGAGTGGGTCTTCTTCGTCTCGTTCGCGGTCATCCTTCTCGGCCCGCTCCTCTTCGAGCGCCTCGGGTTCCCGGGGATCATCGGGGTCATCCTCGGCGGCCTCCTCGTCGGGCCGGGTGTCCTCGACTGGGTGCAGCGCGAGGGCGTCGTCGAGTCGCTCGGAGACCTCGGGATCCTCTTCCTGATGTTCCTCGCCGGGCTCGAGCTCGACCTCGACGAGTTCGCGGCCAACCGACGTGGCGCACTGACGTTCGGCGCCTTCACGTTCACGATCCCGTTCGTGCTCGGCATCGGAGTCGCGCTGGGCTTCGACTACGGGGTCTCCACCGCGCTGCTGTACGGCTCGCTGTGGGCGTCGCACACGCTCGTCGCGTATCCGATCGTCCAGGAGCACGGGCTGTTACGCGACCGCTCGGTCGGCATCGCCGGAGGGGGCACGGTGATGACGGACACGCTCGCCCTGGCCGTGCTCGCCATTGTCGCGGGCTCCGTCGGCAGCGACGCCCGTCCGGTCGGCGTGCTTCTCGAGGTCGCGGTCGGCATCGCGGTGCTCGCGCTCTTCTGCGCGTTCGTGCTCCCCTGGGTCACGCGCTTCGTGTTCGCGGGCGTGGGCCAGCATCGCGGCGCGCGCTTCCTGTTCATCGCCGTCGCGCTCACCGCGGCCGCGCTCGTCGCCGACAGGGCGGGCATCGAGGGCATCGTCGGTGCCTTCTTCGCGGGCCTGGCGCTCAACCGCCTCGTTCCGAGCCGCAGCCGGCTCATGGAGCAGATCGAGTTCGTCGGCGGGGTCCTGCTGATCCCGTTCTTCCTTCTCTCGACGGGGATGCTCATCGATCCGGAGGCGTTCACCGAGCGACGCGTGATCGGAATCGCGCTGATCTCGCTCGCCGTCGTGGTCCTCGGGAAGCTCGTCGCAGCCGTCGTGTCCTCTCGCATCCTCGGTCTCTCGCGGCCACAGGGACGCCTACTCTTCGGGCTCTCGCTCGCGCAGGCGGCCGCGACGCTCGCCGCGGTGACGATCGGCGTCGACATCGGGCTGTTCGACACACCGCTTCTGAACGCGACGCTCATCGTCGTGCTCGTGACCGTCCTCGTGTCGAGCATCGTCACGAGGAGCGCGGCGCGACGTATCGATCCACCGCGGGTGCAGGGCGAGCGCCTCGCGGAGACGATCTTCGTGCCCGTCGACGTGGTCGACGACCCGAAGGTCGTCGAGCTCGCCGGGCGCATGGCGATGGCGAAGGGCGGCACCGTGCTCGTCGGTGCGGTGGCGGCGACGCCGGGACACCAGCTGGAGACCGCTCGCGGGCGCGCGGAGGCCGCCGTGACGCACGTCCTCGGCATGGGCGGCGAGGCGTCCTCGGTCGTTCGCGTCAACCCCTCCGAGGCATCCGCGATCGCCGCGATGGTCGCGGAGAACGCCGTCACGATGATGGTCACCGGCTGGAAGCGCGCGGCCGTTGCGGCGGACGTCGTGCTCGGAGGGCAGCGGATCGACCTCGTCGCGCTCGCAGACGTGCCCGTGCTCGCAGTGCTCGCGGCGCGCGGCGAGTTTCACCGCGTGGTCCTCGCGCTCGATTCCGACGACGTCTCGCACCACCTGAGCGAGCGGGACCTCGCCATCGCGGTGACGATAGTCGCCGGCGCAGCGGTGCGTGGCCGTGTCGTCGTGCTCGTCCCCGAGGGCGCCGATCCCGATGTGGTCGCCAAGCTCAGAGGCGGTGGAGCGGAGGTCGTCGAGGACGCGCGCTCGCGACGTGACGCCGTGGCCGCCATCGCGAGCGAGAGCGATCTCGTGATCGTGCCCTCGCGGCCGGGTCGGTCTCCGCTCCATCGGGACGCAGCGGCGATCGCGGCGCTCCCGGTCGGGTGCTCGGTGGCGGTGCCCGCACGACCGCACGCTGGCG
>DASTWH010000184.1:0-7168 GCA_035758735.1 Gaiellaceae bacterium | reverse complement strand
CCTGGCGATCGCCATCCTCTATCCGATCCTCTGGGCGAACGAGCTGTCGGGCAGCAACACGCTGTTCGAGATCCCGGTCTTCAAGGCGTTCCCGAACATGGACACGATGGTGGCCATCGCGATCTTCGCGATGATGGCGATCGGCCTCAACATCGTCGTCGGCTACGCGGGCCTGCTCGATCTCGGCTACGTCGCCTTCTACGCGATCGGCGCCTACACCGCAGCCTGGCTCGCCTCGCCCCATTTCCAGCCGCAGGGGTGGAACTTCGAGTTCGGCGCGATCGGCGTGCCGGAGGGCGTCGGCGGCATCCACATCTCGATCTGGATCGTTCTCGTCGCGGCGGCGATCACGACGGCGATCGCCGGTGTGCTCATCGGCCTTCCGACACTGCGCCTGCGCGGCGACTACCTCGCCATCGTGACGCTCGGTTTCGGCGAGATCATCCACCAGGCGGCGGTCCAGGGAAACGCGGACGGGATCAGCGCGCTCATCGGCTCGCCGACGAAATTCAACCTCACCAACGGCGCCTTCGGCATCAACCCCGTGGACCCGCCGGGTTTCGGGCACTGGCTGTCGGACAAGCTCGGCCTGCCGGCGAACTTCATCGTGGAGAACGGCTCCTACGTGAACTTCGTCACCCTCGTCTACTGGTCCGCGATCGTCTTGCTGCTGATCACACTCTTCTGCAGCATCCGGTTGCGCGACTCGCGCCTCGGGCGTGCGTGGATCGCGATCCGCGAGGACGAGGTCGCCGCAGCCGCGATGGGGATCCCGCTCATGCGGACGAAGACCTGGTCCTACGCGAGCGGTGCCTTCTTCGGCGGCGTGGCAGGGGCCTGGTACGGATCGTTCAAGCAGGGCGTCTTCCCCGACGACTTCCTCTTCAATTTCTCGATCTTCATCCTCTGCATGGTCATCCTCGGCGGGATGGGGAACGTCTGGGGCGCGATCGCCGGGGCGGCGCTCCTCACGTACCTGGACAAGGAGGGCCTGTCGAACGTGGCCGGTTGGTTCAACGAGAAGGACTTCGTCCTCTTCCAGTGCGACCCCGTGTCCGCGGACCCGTCCAGGCCGATCAGCGCGGGCTGCCTGAACGCGCCGCTTCTCGCGACCGGCATCTACGGCACGATCCTCGTCTTAGCCATGCTCTTCCGGCCGCAAGGCCTGATCCCGGAGGAGCGACGAAAGCTCGAGATCGAGGAGGGCGTGCACGACGAGCCGTTGATGGACGTTCGCCACGCTGCCGAGGAAGGGCCAGGAGGATGAGCGAACTCCTGCTCGACGTTCAGGGCCTGCGCAAGGAGTTTGGCGGCCTGGTCGCCGTCAACGACGTCGATCTCACGATCGAGAGAGGCGCGATCGTGAGTCTGATCGGCCCCAACGGGGCCGGTAAGACGACGTTCTTCAACATGATCACGGGTGTCTACAAGCCGACGTCCGGCAGCGTCGTCTTCGATGGACGGGACATTGCCGGCTCGCCGCCGCACACTGCGACGCAGCGGGGCATCGGGAGGACCTTTCAGAACATCCGCCTCTTCGAGCACATGACGTCGCTCGAGAACGTCCTCGTCGGGATGCACAGCCGCCTGAAGGCCGGGATCCTCGGGAGCATCTTCAGACCGCCGAAGGTACGCCGCGAAGAGCGCGAGGCACACGAACGGGCGGTAGAGCTCCTCGCCTACTGCGGGCTCACGCGCCGCCAGGACGACTACGCCCGCAACCTCCCGTACGGCGACCAGCGGCGCCTCGAGGTCGCGCGGGCGTTGGGAACGCAGCCGAAGCTCCTCCTGCTCGACGAGCCGACCGCGGGGATGAACCCGCAGGAGACGCTCGAGTTCGTCGACTTCGTTCGCAAGATGCGCGACGAGCGCGAGCTCACGATCCTGCTGATCGAGCACGACATGAAGCTGGTCATGGGCGTCTCGGAGCGCATCACCGTGCTCGACTACGGGCAAAAGATCGCCGAGGGGTCGCCCGTGGAGGTCCAGAAGGACCCGAAGGTCATCGAGGCCTACCTCGGAACGGCGGCCGTCAGTTGACCGACACGCGCGACCCGATCCTGTCGGTCTCGAACGTTCACACGTTCTACGGGACGATCGAGGCGCTGAAGGGAATCTCGATCGAGGTCCACGACGGTGAGATCGTGACGTTGATCGGCGCGAACGGTGCGGGAAAGTCCACGACGCTCCGCTCGATCAACGGCCTCAACCACCCACGCACCGGGAAGATCGCGTTCATGGGCGAGGACATCACGACCACGCCTGCGCACGAGATCGTCCGCATGGGCATCTCCCAGTCGCCCGAGGGCAGGAAGCTGTTCCCGCGGATGACGGTCGTCGAGAATCTCGAGATGGGGGCATTCCAGCGCCATGACCGGACGGGGATCAAGGAGGACATGGAGCACGTGTTCACGCTCTTTCCGCGGCTTGCCGAGCGGAAGAGTCAGAAGGCGGGGACGATGTCCGGCGGCGAGCAGCAGATGTGCGCGATCGGTCGGGCGATGATGGCGCGGCCCAAGCTGCTCATGCTGGACGAGCCGTCGATGGGACTTGCGCCGATCTTCGTCGAGAAGATCTTCGAGACCGTCGTCGCGATCAACAGCGAGGGCACTCCCATCCTGCTCGTCGAGCAGAACGCGCTCATGGCCCTCGACGTCGCGAAGCGCGCGTACGTGATGGAGACCGGGCGCATCGCGCTCGAGGGGCCTGCGAGCGAGCTCAAGACGAACGAGCAGGTACGCGCGACCTATCTCGGAGAGGGTTAGGTCCCGACCAGGAGCGGCGCGTACGGTGGTGCCAGTAGCACGCCGACGCGAGCCCGCCCGCCCGCGAGCCCGTGCGCCATCTCGAGTGCGCTGGCGATGGAGTGACTCGGGACGAAACCGAGTGCGCGCGCCGCGGCGGCGTCGCGGCTTCCCGCGACGATGACTCGCCCCAGACGCTCGAGCGCCGGCAGGCAGCCGGCCCAGTCCGCGTGCGGCAAGAGCGGGTGGCACGTCCGGCCGGCCCGATACTCGCCGATCGCGCGCTCGTCGGCGGCCACGACGAGCTCGGACATCCGGACAGCATCGGGATCGCCTGTCGTCAGCACGTCGAAGAGCCGTCGATATGGATCGTGGCGGCCGTGTGCGAACGAGCGCGTGAGGGAGTGGACCAGGACGAGCGTGCCGCCCTCTCTGACCGGGAACGCATCCCGCCAGAGGCGCAGTGCATGACCGAGGACGACGCCTGCGGAAGTGACGGGGTTCAGCTGCTCGCGGGGCATGTGCGGCCCGATCCACGGCACGCCGATCACGAGCGCGTCGAGCGGCTCGTCCAGGTGGATGCCGCGGAGCTCGACGGTGCGGACGAGCGCCTCCGCGTGCGCGATCGACGGCCTCCCGGCGAACGCCGCGGTCGTGATGAGGGCACGACCCTGCTCGCGCAGGAAGTCGCGCCGAAGCGCCCCCGGGAGAAGCGAGTACAGACGGCGAAGCGGCGACGTCGAGACGTGGGTGAGCGATGCTCGCGTGTGCGGGTAGTCGCGGAACCGGCCGGTCAACCGCGGATGGTCGAGAGCGAGCGAGACACCGATGAGCCGCACGCGCGCCCGCACGACGTCCTCGACCGCGAGCGCGAGCTCCCACGCGGGCTCGCCGGCCGCCTGGACGAGCGAATCTGCCGCGGCTCCACGTCGAATCGTCTTCGCGTCGCTGGCTGAGAGGAGCGCGGCGGGGCCGCCGTCGGCGACCGTCTCGGCCGACGACACGACGACGACGAGGTCCGCGTCCACCAACGCGCCTGCCAGACGCGCGTCTGCTCCGCCTTCGAGCGTGACGGGAACGAGCTCGGGATCAGCGGCATCGTGGACGACGACGTTGCCCCGGAACGCTCGCGCCTCCGGTGGGGGAAGGAGCCGTTCCAGGTCGCGCTGCCCGAGCTTCCGCGCGAGCCCACCGGCGACGAGGATCGTCTGGCGCTCGTCCGGGACGCCGCGCGCAGCAAGCTCGTCGAGAACCGTCGCGAGCGCCTCGCGTCGCGGATCCGACTGTGCGCCGGGCAGCGGAAGGGCCGGCGGCTCGACGACGACGGTCACGCGACCGCCCCTGAGCGTCAGCTCCTCGAACGGCGGCCCGTCGAGCGGGAAGCGAAGCGCGTCTCGAACCGCGGCGCGCACATCGACCACGCGGGCCGGCGGTCCCGGCGGTTGCAGGAGGACGTCGTCGTCGCCGAGGGGGACGTGGACGATGCGCGAGCCGGACAGCAGCGGGACGCGGCGCACGTTGTCATTCCAGCAGCCGCGGCGTACGGTCCCCCGCATCCCTCACTGCGGAAAGGAGACCCGGGATGGCGGAGACCTACACGAGTGGACTGTGGCAGGTGAAAGACGGTGAGGAGGACGCGTTCGTCGCAGCCTGGACGGAATTCGTCCAGTGGGGCCGGTCGAAGCCCGGCTCGAGCACGTTCCGTCTCGTTCGCGACCACGACGACCCGTCCAGGTACATGAGCTTCGCGCCCTGGGAGAGCTTCGAGGCGCAGCAGGCGTGGAAGGACGATCCGGAGTTCAGGGAGCGGATCGGGCAGGTGCGAGCGCACGTGAACGACTTCCAGCCGCTGGTGTACGAACTCGTCACGAAGGTCGGCTAAGGACCGACGCGGGCGCGAAGCGCCCGCCTTCAGGGATCTTCGCGCCCGAAATCTGCGCTCGCGGATTTCGGGCTTGCGTAAAAACTAGAGTCCACTCATGGCTCCGAAGACGCTGACCGGCGAGGAGCTCGTCCTCGACGACGCACCCGCCCGCGACGCCGAGCTCTTCCTCGTCGACGGGAACAACCTCGCGTACCGCGCGTTCTTCGCGCTCCCGGAGGAGCTGCAGACGACCGACGGCCAGCCGACGAACGCGCTCCTCGGCTTCACCAACATGCTCTTCAAGCTGCTCTCCGACTACAAGCCGCGGGGCGTTGCGGTCGCCTGGGACACCCGGCCCGTGCATCGGACGGAGATCTCGGCCGAGTACAAGTCCGAGCGACGGCCGATGCCGGACCTGCTGCGCGAGCAGTTCCCACACTTCCGCCCGATCGTCGAGGCCTTCGGCTACCAGAACCTCGAGTTCGAGGGGTGGGAGGCGGACGACGTCATCGCGACACTTGCAACGCAGGCGGACGAGGCCGACGTGAAGACGTGCGTCGTCTCGACCGATCGCGATGCATTCCAGCTCGTCTCCGAGAACGTGTGCCTGATGATGACGCCGCGCGGCGTCGCGGACGTCCAGGTGTACACGCCCGAGCGCGTCGAGGCGCGCTACGGGATCCGGCCGGACCAGATCCCGGACTTCATCGGGCTGAAGGGCGACACGAGCGACAACATCCCCGGCATCCCGGGGATCGGCGACAAGACCGCCGGCCAGCTCATCGCGCAGTACGGGTCGCTCGAAGCGGTCGTCGAGCACGCGGCGGAGCTCTCACCCGCTCGCTCGAAGGCGATCGCCGAGAACGCCGAGCAGGCTGCGGCGTCGAAACTCCTCGCGACCATGCGGCGCGATCTCGAGCTCGGTGTCGACTCCGCCACGTTCGTGCTGCAGCCCCCGGACCGCTCCGAGCTGAAGGAGATCTTCCGGCGCTTCGAGTTTCGTGCGCTGCTCGGGCGGGTCGACACCCTCGACGAGGCGCTGCCCGCCGCGGAGCGACCGCAGCCGGCGACCACGGAAGCAGTTCCCTGGCGTGAGGGCGAGCTGAAGGACGCGCACGGTCGCGTCGGCGTCGCCGCCGACGCTGAGCGCATCGCCCTCGCCATCGATCCCGGCGGGGTGATCGTCGCGCCTCGACCGCAGGGCGCGGCGATCGCACAGGACGGTCTCCAAGTCGTCGCGCACGACACGAAGCAGCTCAGGCTCGGCGAGCCCGCCGCCGACGACACGCTGCTCGCGGCCTACCTCATCGATCCCGGCCGCGCCGAGTACGACCTCGACGACCTCATGGCCGAGTACGGGGTCGAGCTCGAGCCCGATCCGCCCGCGGAGGAGGAGACGGCGGCGCTCGTCCGGCACGCCGAGGCGGCGCGGCGTCTCGCAGGCCCGCTCGTCGCGAAGGTCGAGGAGCGCGGATCCGACCGCCTCTATCGCGACGTCGAGCTTCCGCTCTCCGTCGTGCTCGGCGCGATGGAGGACACGGGCGTCCGCATCGACACGTACCGGATGGGCGAGATCACCGCCCGCCTCGCCGACCGCATCGAGGAGCTCGAGTCGCGCGCGTACGACCTCGCCGGCGAGGAGTTCGTCCTCGGGTCTCCGCAGCAGCTCGGGCGGATTCTGTTCGAGAAGCTCGAGCTGACGCCGGGTCGCAAGGGGAAGACCGGCTACTCGACGGACTCCAAGGTCCTGCGCGCGATCCGGGCGGATCACGAGATCGTTCCGGTGATCGAGGAATGGCGCGAGCTCACGAAGCTCGTGAACACGTACCTCGGCCCGCTACCGACGCTCATCGGCGAGGACGGGCGGCTCCACACGACGATCAACCAGCACGTCGCCGCGACGGGGCGTCTCTCGACGACGAGCCCGAACCTGCAAGCGATCCCGATCCGAACGGAGCTCGGACGCGAGATCCGCTCGGCGTTCGTGGCCGAGCCCGGATTTCGTCTCCTCTCGGCCGACTACTCGCAGATCGAGCTGCGGATCCTCGCGCACGTCTCCGGTGAGCCGAAGCTCCGCGAGGCATTCGCCCGCGGCGAGGACATCCATCGCGCCACGGCCGCCGAGGTGCTGGACAAGGATCCGGCGACCCTCACGTCGGGCGAGCGCGCGATCGCGAAGATGATCAACTTCGGGATCGTCTACGGGATCTCCGCCTTCGGCCTCTCGGAGAACCTCGACATCCCCAAGGACCAGGCACAGGCGTACATCGACGCCTACCTCGCGCGCTTCCCGCACGTCCAGGCGTTCATCGCGAGGACGATCGCCCAGGCGGGCGAGGACGGCTACGCGACGAGCCTGCTCGGCCGGCGCCGCCCTGTACCGGAGCTGCGGGCGATGAACCGGCAGACGCGCGGCTTCGGCGAGCGCGTGGCCGTCAACTTCGTCATGCAGGGGTCGAACGCAGACATCATCAAGGTCGCGATGGTCGCGATCCACGCGCGCCTGCGTGCAGAGGGACGTGGTGCGCGGCTCGTCCTGCAGGTGCACGACGAGCTCCTC
>DASTWH010000151.1:0-2369 GCA_035758735.1 Gaiellaceae bacterium | reverse complement strand
GCGGCGTTCCGGCCGGCCGCGGCGACGACCGTGCTCGAGCCGGGCGATCTGCTCGTGCTCTACTCCGACGGCCTCGTGGAGCGGCGCGGCGAGCACATCGAACGCGGGCTCGCCCGACTCGAGACCGCCGCCGGCTCCGTGCGCGACCTACCCGTGCACGAGATCTGCGCGGGTCTGGCAGCACAGCTTCGACCGGGCGCCGAGCATGCGGACGACATCGTCATCCTCGTCGTACGCAGGGCGCGCGCGGCTCGGGCCGTCTTCGCGCAGGTCTTCTCGGCACGAGCGGAAGAGCTGCGCGCGGTGCGAGCGGACGTACGCGAGTGGCTCGACGACCAGAACCTCCAGCAGGCTGACCGCGAGGCGGTCGTGCTCGCACTGGGGGAAGCGTGCGCGAACGCGGTAGAACACGCCTATGTCGATGGGCCACCAGGCAACGTGGAGATCGAGTTGACGATGCTCGACGACTCCCTCGTCGTGACGGTCCGCGACTTCGGCTCGTGGCGAGCCGTGCCCGACGAGGATCCCGACCGCGGGCGCGGCTACCAGATCATGAGAGCTCTGAGCGAGCGAGTGGACGTCGAGTCGGGTCCGGGCGGAACGATCGTGACCATGCACGTCTCCCGGAGGGGGGACTGAGGTGTACGACGCCGTGAGCGTCCGCGCAGCCCACACCGGGGACGAGACCCAGATCGCGATCACGGGCGAGGTCGACCTGGCCACTGCGGACTCGGTGCTCCGTGAGCTCGAGCGGGCGGTCGAGGGATGCGCAGTTGCCGTCGTCGATCTGAGTGGCGTGACGTACATCGACAGCCGTGGGATCAGGCTTCTCGTCCAGGTCGCGCGTGGACTCCGTGAGCGCGGAGGACGGTTCACCGTCGTCGCCCCGAAGGAGACCGTCGCAGGCGGCGTGCTTCGGCTCACGCACGTCGACGAGCTCGAGTTGGACTGAACGACTGTTTGCCTCCACCTGCCGGGGTGGAACTTCTTCCCTGTGAGCCGGCGTCTCCGTGACGGATGGATGGTTGTTCGGCGTGCGGTCGAGGAGTCGCGGCGCGACGGCGTCGCGACGATGGCGCAGGCGCTCGCCTACTCGCTCTTCCTCGCCATCCCGGCCACCGCGCTCGTCGTCCTCGGCGTCTTCTCCCTCGTCGCCGACCCAGGCGTCATCGAGGACGTCGTCGACCGGATCGGGCGTGTCATGCCCGCCCAGGCGACGCAGCTCCTCGAGGACAGCCTCCGTCGTTCGTCCGAGTCCACGGGGAGCAGCGTCGTCATGACCGTGGTCGGGTTCGCGCTCGCGCTCTGGACGACGACCTCGGCTGCCTCGACGCTCATGAGCGGACTGACGCGCGCGTACGACCGCGAGGACGAGCGCGGATTCGCGCGCAAGCGGCTGGTCGCCTTCGCGATCGTCGTGGCGCTGGTCGTCGGTGCGGCGCTCGTCGTCTCGCTGCTCGTCCTCGGGCCGTACCTCGAGCACTGGATCGGGTCGGCGCTCGACGCCGAGCACGCGACGGCCTGGGCGTGGTGGACGACGCAATGGCCGATTCTCGCGGGCGGTCTGCTCTTCGTGTTCGCGGTCGTGCTCTACGTCGGCCCGGATGCCGAGCAGCGAGGGTGGAAGCTCGTCACGCCGGGCGCGCTGGTCGCCGTCGTCCTCTGGCTCGCGGTCTCGGGAGGCTTTGCCCTGTACGTCGCCCACTTCGGCTCCTACGAGAAGACGTGGGGCACGCTCTCCGCCGTCGTCGTCACGCTCGTCTGGCTGTGGGCGACCAGCGCGGCGCTGCTCTTCGGCGCCGAGATCAACGCCGAGCTCTCGCGGGTCGGCGAGGACGATCCGACTCGTCGCTCCGACGCTCGCTCGCGGCAGCGCGTATCGCCAACTGCGTAGGCCGTACGGCGTCGGCAGACATCACTTCATTCCGTATAGTGGCGCCACGTCGGTTTGCGACGCGACGCGACCGCACGACGGAAGGAGCGCTTACGACTGCTGCACGATGTGATCCGGCACAGATTCGACCGCCCGGTACACGGCGCCTCTCCAGGAGACCTCGTGTTGGCCGAGCCTGACGATGTCGGAGTCGGCCACTCCCTCGCCGCGCAAGTACTCGGTGAGCGCGAGCAGCGCCGATCCCGCCTCGTGAACGGCGATCCGATTCGGACCGAGCCAGATCTCGTACGTCCCAGTCACGTTGTGCTCCATGGTGAGCGACCTCGAGGCGACGCGCATCCTCACGATGGGTGGCAGGCGGTGAACCCGCTCGACAGCTGGAACAATGGAAGACCGAGTCGCATTGAGGCGTCTCGATGAACAGGGTGACTCGAGCGCGAGTGACGTCTCGCGCGCCCGGAACGCGGGGCAGCGG
>DASTWH010000131.1:0-2006 GCA_035758735.1 Gaiellaceae bacterium | reverse complement strand
TCGTGGTGTCGCGGGTTCGAGTCCCGCCCTCGCTACAATGAAACCCCCGGTCAGCCGGGGGTTTTCTCGTCGCTGGAGGGGACAACACTTGAGGCGATCGGGCCGATTCGGGGAGTATTCAACGATTATTCGGCTGGCCCGCATTTGAGGTAGCGTTCGACGGGCCGCACGCGGACTCGCTCCTGGTCCCTCGCCCGGATCTCCGGGCGGTGCAAGGGGTGGAGGGTGCCAGACAGGTGGCGATGCAGGGGAAGCGACTCGATGAAGCGGCCGTCGGTCGTGGGTTCGAGTCCCGCGGAATCTTTGGTTGATCCGGGTTTTCTCGGCGAGGCATTCACCTCTTCGCGGAGTCGTCAACGAGTATTCAACGCTTATCGGAGCTCGGCCCGGACTCAGACGGTGAGAAGCTCCGCAAACTCCTGAGTCAGCGGGCCACCGGGGGAGCTGAGCGCGCGCTCCATCGCGCGCAGCATCTCCTCGATGTGGCGAACCGAAGACTCGGTTCCCTCCGATGGGCGTGTACGCGGCGATCAGGGATTTCCTCGTGTCGTCTCAGTTGGTTTCGGTTCGCTTTCGTGCCTTTGATGGCAGATCTATGGCACAGATTCGTCCGGGAACGGGTTCGACGAGCAGTTCCGCGCGAGGGATCCCGGTGAAAAGGATGAGGACGGATGCTCCGCCTCGGAGCACGGGGTCGACGGCAGCACCTGCAGTCGAGCCGTGGCTGATCGATTGCGGCGGCGCGCCTGCGACACACGCGCGGCGTGAGTCGGTCGCATCGCAATCCGCGATCGGAGTAGATTCCGGATCATCCGCACCGTTCCGGAACGGAAGCGGCCTCAGGCGAGGGGGCTTCAATGAGCGATCGAAGGATGCAGGCCGCACCTGCCCCATTCACCGCCGCGGACTTCGCCGCGAGGCTGCAGCGAGCGGCGCGGTCCGCGGAATCGACGGGGCTGTCCGGACTGCTGCTTACCCCCGGGCCCGACCTGCTCTACCTGACCGGGTATGCGCCGGTCGCGATCACCGAACGCATCACCATGCTGGTCGTCCCCGTCGTCGGCGAGCCCACGATGATCGTCCCGAGGCTCGAACGGCCCGACGCGGAGGAAACGGCCGGTGCATCGGTCTTTCGGCTCGCGGACTGGCCCGACGGCAGCGACCCGTACGAGGCGACCGCGCGACTGCTCGGGCCGGGCCGCTACGCGTTGTCCGACTCGGCGTGGGCGATGCACCTGCTCGGCCTGCAGGGCCGGCTGCCCGACACGTCCTACGTGTCGATGACGACGGCACTCCCGATGCTGCGGGCGATCAAGGATGACGACGAGCTCGCGCGGCTGGCCGCGGCCGGGGCGGCCGCCGACGAGGCATACGGGGAGATCCTCCAGGTGCGCTTCGCCGGTCGGAGCGAGACCGACATCGGCAACGACCTCGCTACGCTGCTCCGGAGATTCGGGCACTCGCAGGTCGACTTCACCGTCGTGGGCTCGGGCCCGAACGGGGCGAACCCCCATCATGAGATGGGCGACCGGATCGTCGAGCGCGGCGACATGGTGGTGCTCGACTTCGGCGGCCTCAAGCACGGCTACGGGTCGGACACGACCCGCACGGTCCACGTGGGCGAGCCCACCGAGGAGGAGCGCGAGGTGCATGAGATCGTGCGTCGAGCCCAGCAGGCGGGATTCGAGGCGGTCCGACCGGGCGTCGAGTGCCAGGAGGTCGACCGAGCCGCGCGCGCCGTGATCACCGAGGCTGGCTACGGGGAGTACTTCATCCACCGCGTCGGGCACGGGATCGGGCTCACCACGCACGAACCGCCGTACATGGTCGAGGGGGAACGTCAGCCCATGCAGCCCGGCATGTGCTTCTCGATCGAACCGGGCATCTATCTTCCCGGGCAGTTCGGCGTGCGCATCGAGGACATCGTCACGGTGACGGACGAGGGCGGGCGCCGGCTCAACCGGACGCCCCACGAGATGGCGATCGTCGAGTAGCAGCGCCTCGCG
>DASTWH010000108.1:0-4296 GCA_035758735.1 Gaiellaceae bacterium | reverse complement strand
GGTGCGACTGCTCTTCGCCCAGCTCGGGATCGAGTACGAGACGATCGAGATGTCGGTCGTCGATCGGTCGAACCGCTCCGAGGTGCTCGGCGACCTGAATCCGGGCCTCCGGGTGCCGACGGTCGTGCTCGACGACGGCCGACCGCTGGGCGAGTCGAACGCGATCCTCTGGTACTTCGGCGACGGGACGCAGTACGTGCCGGAGGACTCGTACGAGCGTGCGCAGGTGCTCCAGTGGCAGTTCTTCGAGCAGTACAGCCACGAGCCGTCGATCGCGGTCGCGCGCTTCCTCATCGCGTGCTCGGAGCTGCCGCGCGAGCAGTACGCGGCGCGGCTCCCGGGCCTCATGAAGGCCGGCTACGTCGCGCTGGACGCGATGGAGCGCCACCTCGACGGCCGGACGTTCCTGGTGGGGGAGACGTACACCCTCGCTGACGTCTCCCTCTACGCATACACCCACGTCGCGCACGAGGGAGAGTTCGACCTGGAGCCGTACCCGGCGATTCGCGCCTGGCTCGGTCGAGTCGCCGGGCAGCCCGGCCACGTGCCGATCGACGCATAGGTCGTGCCCGTTCGCGTCCGCTTCGCTCCCAGTCCGACGGGCTCGCTCCACGTCGGGAACGCGCTGACAGCCGTTGCCAACCGGCGTTTCGCGGACGAGCACGGCGGCGTCCTCGTCCTGCGGATCGACGATACGGATTCGACGCGAACCGTCGCGGGCGGGGAGGAGGCGATCCTCGAGGATCTCGGGTGGCTCGCGATCGCGTTCGACGAGGGCCCGGTGCGGCAGAGCGAGCGGCGCGAGGTCTACGACGCGGCGATCCAGCGGGCCCTGTCCGCGGACGCCGTCGAGCGCGACGACGACGGCTCGATCCGGCTGCCGAGGGACGGGACGACGCTCGTGCGGGCCGACGGCACTGCCACGTATCAGCTCGCGTCGGTCGTCGATGATCTCGAGCTCGGAATCACGCACGTGATCCGCGGGAGCGACCATCGCCCGAACCTCTCCACACAGGGGCGGATCGCCAGAGCCTTCGGCGGTGAGCTGCCCGAGGTGATTCACCACGGTCTCGTCCTGGGCGAGGACGGAAAGAAGCTCTCGAAACGGCACGGGCACTCGTCGATCGGGGAGCTCCGCGAGGAGGGCTTCCCGCGGGCGGCAGTCCGCGCGTATCTCGACGAGCTCGGTTTGCCCGAGCACGACGTGCACCTCGACCTCGCCCGGCTGCGAAGGCTCGCCGTCGACGCCATCGCCGCGATGCCGGACGAGGAGCTCGCGGAGGCGGCGGATGCGCCCGTCGATCTCGTGCCGGCGCTCCGCGGCGCCCGCAGCCTCGTCGAGGCTCGCGAGTACGCCACGCTCGTGCTCGAGCCGCAGCAGGTGGCGGTCGGCGTGGACTCTGTGCCGACGCTCGACCGCTTCATCGAGCTGCGCGCTTCGGGGCCGGACCGTCTGTCGCACGACGACGGACGCGCGATCGTGCGTGAGCTCAAGGCCGTGGGCGGCGATCTGCACGCGCTTCGTGTGGCGCTGACCGGTGCGGACAGGGGTCCCGAGCTCGCGGCGGTCCTCGCGGCCGTGCCGCGTGAGGAGGCGCTCGCCCGCGCCGACCGCGCCCGCGGCGCCTGACTACGATCGCGCGATGCGGCTGTACGACACGTACACGCGAGCGTTGCGCGAGCTCCCTCCGCCCCCGGGCCCGGTTCGCATCTACTCCTGCGGCCCGACGGTGTACCAGCGCATCCACGTCGGCAACGCCGTCCCCTTCGTCGTCGCGATGTGGCTCAAGCGGTGGCTCGACGAGACGGGGTACGAGACGACGCTCGTCATCAACATCACCGACATCAACGACAAGATCTACGACGCGGCACCGGGTGCGAGCGCTCGCCTCGCCGCGGACGCAAGCCGGTGGTACGTCGAGGACACCGATCGCCTCGGCCTCGGCCGTCCCGACGTCGAGCCGACGGCGGTCGAGACGGTTCCCGACCAGATCGCGATGATCGAGGAGCTCGTCGAGCGTGGGTTCGCGTACGAGTCCGAGGGGGACGTCTACTTCCGCGTCACGCGCTACCCGGAGTACGGACGGCTGAGCGGGCAGCGGATCGACCAGGTCGAGGAGCAGGAGCCGAACGCGCGCAAGGAGGATCCGCGCGACTTCGCCCTCTGGAAGGCGACCAAGCCGGGCGAGGACACGTCCTGGGAGTCGCCGTGGGGCCGTGGGCGGCCAGGGTGGCACATCGAGTGCTCGGCGATGTCCGAGAAGCATCTCGGGCCCGAGTTCGAGATCCATGGCGGCGGCCTCGATCTCGTCTTCCCGCACCACGAGAACGAGATCGCGCAGTCACGCGCGCTCGACCACCCGTTCGCGCAGCTGTGGATGCACAACGGGATGCTCACGTTCGCCGGCGAGGAGATGCACAAGTCGGTCGGCAACGACGTCTCCCTGAAGGGCGCGCTCGACCGCTGGGGTCGCGAGACGCTCCTGACGTTCTTCCTGACCGGCCACTGGCGGAAGCCGCTCGAGTACTCGGACGCGACACTCGAGTCCGCGGCCGCTCGGGCCGAGGGCTTCCGTGAGGTCTTTCGGAACCCGTCCGAGCCCGTGCCGGACGACGCCTGGGAGCGGTTCGCGGGTGCCCTCGACGAGGACTTCAACACGGCGGCCGCGCTCGCCGTCATGCACGAGTGGCGCGACCACGACCTCCTCCGTAGGGCGCTCGGAGTCTTCGGGCTCGACTCCCTGGCCGAGGCGGATGCGGCACCGGCGGAGCTCGTCGAGCTCGCCGAGCAACGTGTGACGGCGCGGGTGGACAAGGACTTCGCCGAGGCGGACCGCCTTCGCGGAGAGATCGAGAAGGCCGGCTGGGACGTGCGCGACGAGGCGGACGGGTTCCGGCTCGTCAGACGTCGATGACGCTCACGCGCGAGTTCGTCTACGGCAGGAACGCGACGCGCGAGCTCTATCGCGGTCCGCGTGAGGTGCTGGAGACGTGGGTCACCGAGCGCGCCGCGTCGCAGATCCCGTGGCTCGACGCCGGTCCCAAGCCGCAGGTGAAGCCCGAGCGGATCCTCTCCGAGGCCGTCGGCACGCGGGATCACCAGGGCGTCGTCGCCTGGTGCGAGCCCTACCGCTACGCCGACGCCTACGAGCTCGCCCACGAGGAGTCGCCGCTGCTCGTGTGCCTCGACCAGGTGACCGACCCGCACAACCTCGGGGCGGTTGCGCGCAGCGCGGACGGTGCAGGCGCGACCGCAGTCGTCGTTCCCGCACACGGCTCGGCGCGCGTGACGCCCGCGGTTTGCCGCGCGTCCGCGGGCGCGGTGGAGCACCTTCCGGTCGCCGTCGTCCCCAACCTCGCGCGCTACCTCGCAGACATCAAAGGCGATGCCCTGTGGGCGTACGCCGCGGACGCAGAAGGGACGCTGCCGCTGTGGAACGCCGATCTGACCGGAGGCGTCGCACTCGTGCTCGGCGCCGAGGGGAAGGGCGTGCGGCCGCTCGTACGTCGCACCTGTGACGCGACCGTCGCGATCCCACTGGCCGGCAAGGTCGGATCGCTCAACGTCTCGGTCGCGGCGGCGGTCCTCCTGTTCGAGGCGCGGCGGCAGCGGACGGCCCGCGATGCCTGAGCCGACTCTCTACCTGTTCGACGGCTACAACCTGCTCCACGCGGGGGCCTTCGGCGATCGCGACGAGCTCGTCGACACGCTCGCGAGCTTCGTCGCGGGCCGCGGCGCGCGGGGTGTCGTCGTCTTCGACGGCGTGGGAGAGGAGCGCGCGATCGGGCCGCTACAGGTGCGCTACACGGCGCACGCCGACGATCTCCTCGAGCGCCTCGCAGCCGAGCATCGGCGTAGCGAGCGCGTCTGCATCGTGTCCTCCGATCACGCCGTCCGCTGGACCTCGGGCCAGGAGGTGCGGAAGCTCGCCTCCCGGGACTTCCTCGCCGAGCTGACGCCGGTCGAGCACGTCGAGCGCGAGCAGACGGGCGCAGGCGGTCGCGTCGGCGACCGCCTCGACGACGAGACTCGCGAGCGGCTGGAGCGGCTCCGGCGCGGCGAGTAGGCGAGCGAGCGCCGGCGGTCGCCCGCTGCGGCACAGGTTCCGCCGGCGCTCGAGCTCAGCATGACGAAGAGGACGCGCGTCGCGGGTGCGGTTATCCGCACCTGGCGGTCAGGCGTTCAGAAAAGCCAGGACGGCGAGGACGCGGCGATGGTCGTCCGTGGTGGCCGGCAGGTCGAGCTTCACGAAGATGCTCGTCACGTGCTTCTCGACCGCTCGCAGCGTCACGAAG
>DASTWH010000092.1:0-2315 GCA_035758735.1 Gaiellaceae bacterium | reverse complement strand
GTCGCTGCCCGCAGTGCTCGCGTCGGTCGACGCGTCGGTCGCCGAGGCCCGCGTCGCGCTCGGACGCGCGGAGGCGCAGCGTGCGAGCCGCAACGAGGAGCTGCAGCGCGTGCGCCGACTGGAGGCCGCCGTGCGCGAGCGCCTGCACGCCGTGACCGAGGATGTGCACGGCCTGGAGCTGCGGATCTACGAGAAGAAGCTGCACGCCGCAGGGCTCGTCGAGCGCGCCGAGTCCGAGCTCGGCCTCACCGAGGACGTGCTCGTGGCCGAGTACGGACCCGAGGCCGAGGTGCCGCCCGAGCACGAGGACGCGGAGCCCCGCCCGTTCGTGCGCGAGGAGCAGCAGCGCCGCCTCGCCGCCGCCGAGCGCAAGCTCGCCCAGCTCGGGCGAGTGAACCCGCTGGCGCTCGAGGAGTTCGCGGCCCTCGAGCAGCGGCACCAGTTCCTCACCGAGCAGCTCACCGACCTCGCGAACACGCGAAAGGACCTCCTCACGATCATCGAGGAGATCGACGGCAAGATGGAGTCGATCTTCCGGAGCGCGTTCGAGGACACCCGTGCGGCGTTCGCCGAGGTGTTCCCGGTGCTGTTCCCCGGCGGCGAGGGCCGCATCGCGCTGACCGACCCCGACGACCTGCTGACGACGGGCATCGAGGTGTCGGTGAAGCCGGCGGGCAAGAAGATCGAGCGCCTCTCGCTGCTCTCGGGCGGCGAGCGCTCGCTGGCCGCGGTCGCCCTGCTCATCGCGATCTTCAAGGCACGGCCGAGCCCGTTCTACATCATGGACGAGGTCGAGGCGGCGCTCGACGACGCGAACCTCGGGCGCCTGCTCACGACCCTGGAAGACCTGCGAGAGTCGAGCCAGCTCATCGTGATCACGCACCAGAAGCGAACGATGGAGATCGCCGACGCCCTCTACGGCGTCTCGATGCGCCAGGACGGCGTCTCGGCCGTCGTGGGCCAGCGCGTGCGCGAGGAGCGCGAGGCGAAGGCGAGCTGACGCGGGCGCGCGGCATCCGCCCGCCTGCGCTCAGGTGAGCCGGCGGTCGCGCGAGTCGACGGTGCGGAACCACCGATAGCCGTAGGCGCCCACCTCGACGTCGGCCCGGCCGCGCTCGTCGATCGGCACGACGGCCTCGGAGAGCAGGTCGGAGAGGCGCGCGCCATCGGGCACCTCGCCGAGCGGGAGGCGCACGGTCACCGGGGTCGACGCGAAGTTGTGCACGGCGATGAAGCTGCCGACGTCGGCGGAGAGGCGGTGCGCGAGCACCGACGGCTCACCGGCGTCGAGCAGCTCGAGCCGCCCCCACCCGATCTCGGGCGAGCTGCGGAACCGGTGCGCGAACCGTCGGATCTTCGCGAGCAGCGACTCGGGGTCGTGCATCTGCGACTCGACGTTGACGTGCTCGGGCGCGTAGCCGTCGGTCGGAGGCTTCGCGACGAGCTTGCGCGCGGGTGCGCGCGAGAACCCGCCGTTCGCCTCGGTCGACCACTGCATGGGCGAGCGCACGGTCAGGCGTCCGCCGAGGTCGGCGTTCTCGCCCATGCCGATCTCCTCGCCGTAGAACAGCACGGGCGTGCCCGGCAGCGAGAACAGCAGGCTGTAGGCGAGCTCGATCCGCCGCGGATCGCCGCCGAGCATCGGGGGGAGCCGACGCGTGATGCCGCGGCCGTAGATGCGCTGGGACTCGTCGGGCGCGAACGCGTCGAACACCTCCTCGCGCTCCTCGTCGCTCAGCTTGTCGAGGGTCAGCTCGTCGTGGTTCCGCACGAAGTTCGCCCACTGCGCCTCGATGCGCAGCTCCGGACGAGCCGCCAGCATCTCCGCGAGCGGCGTCGCGTCCTCGCGCACGAACGAGAGGTACATGCGCTGCATCACGGGGAAGTCGAACTGCATCGTGAGCTCGGCCGGCGCGTCCACGTGCCCGAAGAAGTCGAGCTGCCCCGCGTAGTCGAGGTTCACCTCGCCGAGCAGGATCGCGTCGCTCGAGCGCCGCTGCAGGAAGCGGCGGATGTCGCGGAGGAACTCGTGGGGATCGCCGACGTCGACGCCGGCCGGCGGCTCGATGAGGAACGGCACGGCGTCGACGCGGAACCCCGAGACGCCGAGCTCGAGCCAGAAGCCCATGGTCTTCGCGATCTCGTCGCGCACCGCCGGGTTCGCGATGTTGAGGTCGGGCTGGTGCCGGTAGAAGCTGTGCAGGTAGTACTGCTCGGTGCGCTCGTCGTACTCCCAGACGCTCGACTCCTCGCCGGGGAAGACGACCTGCTGCTGCTTCGCGGGCGGCTCGTCGCGCCAGACGTAGAAGTCGCGG
>DASTWH010000054.1:0-3236 GCA_035758735.1 Gaiellaceae bacterium | reverse complement strand
CCGCGCACGGCGTCGCGCCCTCGGTGCACGAGAACTCGCGCGCGCTCGGGCACGACGTGATCGACGCGACGTGCCCCCTCGTGACCAAGGTGCACGTGCAGGCCCGGCGGTACGCCGCGGAGGGCTACACCGTGCTGCTGATCGGACACGCGGACCACGAGGAGGTGGTCGGGACGATGGGCGAGGCGCCGGAGGCGACGATCCTCGTCCAGGACGTCGCGGAGGCGGAGGCGCTCGAGCTCCCCGCGGGCACGCCCGTCGCGTACGTGACGCAGACGACCCTGTCGGTCGACGAGACGGCCGAGATCATCGGCGTCCTCCGTCGCCGCTTCCCCGAGGTCCGAGGGCCGAAGAAGGAGGACATCTGCTACGCGACCTCCAACCGGCAGTGGGCGGTGAAGGACATGCTCGCCGAGATCGACCTCCTCCTCGTGATCGGCTCCCGCAACTCGTCCAACTCGAACCGGCTCGTCGACGTCGCGCGCGCGGCGGACGTGCCCTCGCACCTGATCGACGACGAGACCGAGATCGACGAGACCTGGCTGGACGGCGTCCGTACGGTCGGCATCACCTCGGGCGCGTCCGCGCCGGAGCACCTCGTGACGCGCGCGTGCGACTGGTTCCGCGCGCGCGGCGTCGACCGCATCGAGCCGTACCGCATGGTCGACGAGGACGTCACCTTCCGCCTTCCCGTCGAGCTCAGGCGGGAGCTGGCCCTGGCCAGCGAGCCGGATCCCGCCTAGGTCGCGCGCACGATCGTCGGCGCGTCGCCGCCGTTGGCGTCGAGCGTCGTCGCGAGCGTCTCGGCCTTGATCCACTCGGCGTGCGCGAGCAGGTCGGCGTCGGCGCGGGGGATCGTCAGGGCGATCCGGTCGGTCAGGGCGAGGCCCGTCTCCTTGCGGAGCGAGTTGACGCGGTGGATCAGCTCGTAGACGCGGCCCTCGGCGAGCAGGTCGTCGTCGAGCCCCGTCGCGAGCGCGACCGTGACGCCGTCCGACGACGCGACGGCCCAGCCCTCGCGCCCCGAGCGCTCGACGAGCACCTCGTCCGGCTCCAGCTCGCGCCCGGCCGCGCGGAAGCGGCCGCCGCCGAGGTCCTCGAACTCCCCGCCGGCCAGCGCCGCACGCACGGCGCCCAGCTCCTTCCCGAGCTTCGGCCCGAGCACGGGGAGGTTCGGCTTGACGACGAGCTCCGCCTCGACGGGCCCGAGCTCCGTCGCCTTGACGCGCAGCTCGTCCCGCACGATCCGCAGCAGCTCGTCGGGCGGCGCCGCGCCCTCGATCAGGAGGCGGCCGAGGGGCTGGCGCAGCTTCACGCCCGACGTCGAGCGCGCGACCCGCCCGAGGTCGACGACGCGCCGCACCTCGGCCATCGCGTCGAGCGTGGCGCGGTCGGGCGCCCGCTCCTCGGGCCAACCGGCGAGGAAGACCGAGTCGGGCGCGCCCTCGCACGGCTCGCGCACGAGCACCTGCCAGAGGTGCTCGGCGAGGAACGGCAGGACGGGCGCGACCACGCGCAGCGCCTGGACGAGGCCGTGCCAGAGGGCGCGCAGCGCATCCTCGTCGCCGTCCCAGAAGCGGCGGCGCGAGCAGCGGATGTACCAGTTCGAGAGGTCGTCGACGAAGGACTCGAACGCGCGGATCACGTCGACGGTCAGCCACCGCTCGTAGGCGTCGGTCGCCTCCACGACGAGCTGTCGCGTCCGCTCGACGAGCCACGCGTCGAGCGGCTCCGTCAGACCCTCGGGCGCCTCGAGGTCGACGAGGCGCGGGGCGAAGGACTCGATCGAGCCGTACTGGACGAGGAACCCGACCGAGTTCCAGAGCGTCAGGAGCTTCCGCTGGATCTCGTACCCGGGCCCGAAGCCGAAGAGGAGGTTGCGGTCGGGCGGCTGCGAGCAGAACTGCCAGCGCATCACGTCGGCGCCCATCCGTGCGAACGCATCTGGCGCGTCGATCGTGTTCCCCCACGAGCTGTGCATCTCGCGGCCCGTCTCGTCGAGCATCTTCTCGTAGCCGAGCACCTGCCGGAACGGCGCGCGCCCGGTGAGCGCAACGGACATGAAGAGCTGCGAGTAGAACCAGAGCCGGATCTGCTCGCGCATCTCCGAGACCCAGTCGGCGGGGAACCACTCCTCCCAGTAGGCGTGGTCGGGCAGGTCCGCTGTCGTCAGCCCGCGGGCGGCGCCCGTCGCGTAGCCCTGCTCGACGTACTCGGGGCTCTGCCAGCCGAGCGTCGCGAAGGGGACGATGCCGGCGTCGAGCCAGACGTCGCCGACCTCGAGGATCCGGTCGACCGGCGCGTCGCAGGCCTCGCAGCGGATCGGCACGGCGTCGAGCCAGGGGCGGCGAAGCTCCTCGAGCTCGTCGAGCCCCGAGACCGCGCGCTCCTCGAGCTCGGCGCGCGATCCGATCACGGTCAGGTGGCCGCAGCCACACGGATAGAAGGGCAGCGGGAGCCCGTAGTAGCGGCGGCGCGAGATGTTCCAGTCGCCCATGTTGCGCAGCCAGTCGTCCATGCGCTTGCCCATGTAGGCGGGCGTCCACTCGACCGTCGCGTTCGCGTCGAGGAGCGGCTGACGGAGATCCTCGACGGAGATCAGCCAGTCGTCGGTGACGCGCCAGATGAGCGGCGTGTCGCAGCGCCAGCAGTGCGGGTAGCGGTGCTCGTACTGTCCGGCCTCGAGCAGGAACCCCGTCTCGGCCAGCCGTCCGACGATCTGATCGGCCGCCTCCGTCGTCGAGAGGCCGTGGAGCCAGCCGTACTCGTCGTAGAAGCGGCCCGACTCGTCGACCGGCGAGAGCACGGGCAGCCCGTGCACCCGGCCGAGCTCGAAGTCCTCCTGGCCCGCCCCCGGCGCGATGTGGACGATCCCGGTGCCGTCCTCGAGCGAGACCTCGTCCCACGGGATCACGCGGTGGTCGACCTCGGCACCCGGCCCGAGGTCGTCGAACGGCCCGCGGTAGCGCAGCCCGACGAGCTCCTCCCCCTTGACGGTCTCGACGAACCGCTCCTCGGGGTAGCGCGCCACGGCGACCCACTCGCCCGTCTCGCGGCGACCGTACTCGGCGTCGGGCTGCACCGCGGCCGCGACGTTCGCGGGGAGCGTCCAGGGGGTCGTCGTCCAGACGACGACCGACTCGCCGTCGCGATCGACGAGCGGGAAGCGGACGAAGAGCGACGGGTCGCTGCGCTCCTGGTACACGCCCGACTGCGTCAGCTCGTGCTGCGAGAGG
>DASTWH010000035.1:0-2178 GCA_035758735.1 Gaiellaceae bacterium | reverse complement strand
CCGGACCTACCGCGACTTCGATCTTGCAGAACCGGACCTCGCACGCGAGGTTGCCTTCTTGGTGGAGCGCTTCGTCTGCGCTTGCAGGTCGGCGACGAGCCCAGTGGGCTCCTTCGGCAGTCCTGCCTTCTGCCGCAGTCTGGTGGCGATCTCGGCGATCTCCTCGGGTGCGTAGTCCGGTGCGAACACGGCCGGCTGCGGCGGCAGGTCACGCGGCGGAACGCCCTCCGGTGCCTCGTCGATGACGACGAGGTCCTCGCCCGTTTCCGGGTGCGGACCGTTGAAGACCGCCGCGAGCTCCTGGTAGTCGCTGGGCGAGAACCGGTACAGGCGCAGGTGGTCGCCGCGTTGGATGTGCGGCTTGCACTCGGGGATCTTGTCGGTCGGGATCCTCGGCGCCGGGAACATCTTCGTCAGATCGGCGCCGGTCAGATTCTCGAGTGCCCGCGCGTAGGCCACCTGATGGACCCCACCGCGCACCAGCAGGTAGCCGGTCAGCGCCCGCGCGGCCGGATGGTCGACCATCTCGTACACCTTCAGCTTCCCGTTGCGGGCGCCGGTCTCGAGAAAGAAGTTGTGGGTCAAGTCCTCGACCAGATCGCCGGACGAGAAGACGTAGTCGCCGTTCCACGGCCGCCCGTTCGAGTCCTGTGGCAGCGCCCCCTGGCCGCCGGCAAGAAAGTGATGCGGATTGCCGACACCCTTTGCCGATGCCAGTGGGCTCTTGGTCGCAAGTGGGGAGCGAGAGCTGCCGTTCGTGGCGGGCGACGCACCGGTGAGGATCGTGTTGATCGCCGTCGCGACGAGTTCGATATGACCGAACTCCTCGGCAGCGATGTTCGCGATCAGGTCATAGAACGGTCGCGCGCTCTGGCGACCCCGGAAGTTGAACGACTGGAACGTGTAGTTGAGAAACGTGGACATTTCACCGAAACGTCCGCCCATCAACTCCTGCACCGCCGCAGCGGCAGAAGGATCCGGATCACCGGGAGGCGGCAGCTCCGCCGCAAGGCGGTCGTAGCGAAGAATCATCTGACCCCTTTCCACTCGCGCCGCAACAAGCGCGCGAAGCGTTCCTACATCGCGTCGGACCTGGACCGACTGGCCTACCCGCGGACGAGATCGCGGGGAGATACCTGCTTACCCGACGGCCAACCGACGAAACGGGCGCGATTCGCGTACGACCAGCCGAACTTCAGAGCCTCTTCGACTAAGTGCCGTCGTCGCGAGACAGGGGCTCGCGCGCAAGCGAGTCTCCCTGCGTGCCGGTTCCGAGGTCTCCTGACTGGCCGGAACGCTGCGCCTTGCTGGCGTCCAGATTCGCGCTCGCGGATGCATCGGGAGTGGTCCCGAGGGTCTCGCGTTCCGTTTCGTCGGCGGTCTCGTGCTCGGGCAGTCGGTCGTGGCGCAACTCGAAGCGGCCGGAGCAGGCTGGGCAAATCCCGGTGACGGGCGACCGCTCTCCGCCGCGCAGGGTCTCTTCGCGGGGTGCCTTACCGCTGCCAACACATACGCCTGCGTACGGGATGGTCACGGTCGATCTGGGTACGGGTCGTTGACGCTGTCACCGCCGGTGACCGAGATGTATTCGCCATTGCCGCAGGACGGGCAGGGCGGCAGATGCTTGGTGGAGCCAACGTGGATGTGGTTGCCGCATGTCGTGCAGCTGTAGGTGCCGGCTGAGACATCGCTGCCGGCCGGAACAGGATTCGCCATGACCCCTCCTCTGTCGCTTGCGATTTGCTTCCCCCATACCCGGTTCAACGCATGACCAACGGTGAGCAGCAACTGAAGGGTTTTCGCGGACTCGTCCGGGGAGATCGGATGAGGAGTCCGTACGGTTCTGAGAGGAGGCGTGATGCCACCACGTGGCGTGAAGAAGGGGACGAAGCGAGCCCGCCAATACGAGCACATCAAGGAGGGCCAGCTCGAGCAAGGGACTTCTGAGGATCGGGCCGAAGAGATTGCTGCCCGCACCGTCAACAAGGAGCGAGCCCGTTCTGGAGAGGCACGCGAGCGTTCGCGGAGTTCGATCGACGACATCTCTTCTGGGCGTCGGGGCGGGTTGCGTTCGGGGACGAACCGGCCCAAGGGGCGAACGTATGAACAGCTCTACAACGAGGCGAAGCGCATGGGCATCAAGGGTCGCTCGAAAATGAACAAGCAGTCGCTGCAGCG
>DASTWH010000423.1:0-11269 GCA_035758735.1 Gaiellaceae bacterium | reverse complement strand
CAGGAGGACGGGCTGCGCTCCGCTCTGGAGGGCGAGCGTGACGTAGCGCTCGAGGAGGAGCGAGTCGAGGTCCTGCCCGAGCGCCGCCGCGACCAGCACGACGTCGACGTTCGCTGCGACCACCTGCTCGCGGGCGCCTCGCTCGCTCGAGTCTCCGGCCGCACGTCGGACGAACGCCGTCCGTCGGGGCAGAACGGAGTGGATGACGTCGTAGCGGTCGAGAGCAACCCAGTCGCCGACGACCGGGAGCTCCGTCGTTGCGGACGTGCGCCGAAGGCGCGGTGCGATGCGTGCACGGACCTCGCCACCCTCCGTCACGACGTCGTAGGCGCCACGGTGCTGGACGGCGATACGGCCCGGTCGGAACGCTTCGTCGTTGGACTCGTCGAAAGACGCACTCCACCCGTCGTCCCAGCCGAGCGTCGCGAGTTCCGGCACGGCGCAATTGTCCCCGACGGTGGGCTCAGTCGGCGAGAGCGCGCTCGAGCGCCACGTCGATCGTGGGCGCCTCGAATGCGAAGCCCGCGTCGAGGAGCCGGGCCGGGAGCGCGCGCTGTCCGAACAGCAAGACCTCCTCGCCCTTCTGTCCGAACAGGAGTCTCACGCCCAAGCTCGGTGCGGGAAGCACGGCGGGGCGATTGATGGCGCTTCCGAGCGCCTTCGCGAACTGACGGCTCGTCACCGGATGAGGCGCCGCGACGTTGACCGGCCCCGAGATCGCGCCTCGAACGGCCAGGCGATACGCAGCGACGACGTCGGTCAGCGAGACCCAGCTCCACCACTGCCGTCCGCTTCCCACCGGGCCGCCGACGCCGAGACGGAAGAACGGCAGCATGCGCCGCAACGCGCCCCCGTCGCGCGACAGCACGATGCCCTGGCGGAAGTTGACGACGCGGAGACCGGCCTCGCGTGCGGGGTCGGCTGCGGCCTCGGTCTCGCGCATCACCTCGGCGAGGAACCCGCCTCCGGACTCGGACTCCTCGGTGAGGATCTCGTCACCGCGATTCCCGTAGATACCGGTCCCGCCTGCGCAGACGAATGTGGACGGCGTCGGCTCGAGTCCCGCGGCGACGGTGGCGAGAAGGCGTGTCGTCCTCGTGCGGGACTCGAGGATCTCTCGCTTCGCGCCTTCGGTCCAGCGCCGGTCGAGGTTGGCGCCGCTCAGGTTGACGATCGCATCGGTGCCCTGCAGATCGGCGTGATCGAGCTCGCCGGCGGCCGGATCCCACCGGCGTTCGCCTGCGCTGGCCGGATCTCGTCGTACGAGCGTGACGACGTCGTGCCCGTCCGCTTGCAGGGCCGGAACAAGTGCGGCACCGATGAGCCCCGACGCACCGCTGACGACGACCTTCACGCGACTACGTTACCCCCGTGTCCGAATCCGCCAACGCCGCGCCGCGCATTCGTGACGGAGTGCGAGCGGCCCTTCCCCTTGCGCCGAGCCCGATCCTCTTCGGCCTCTCGTTCGGTGTTCTCTCCGACGCGACGGGGTTCGGTGGCGCGGCAGCGGTCGTCATGTCGGCGACGACCTTCTCCGGCGCAGCGCAGTTCGCTTCCGTCTCCGTGCTCGACGCGGGCGGCACCGTCGCCGCCGCGATCCTGGCTGCGGTGTTCCTGAACGCGCGCTACGTCGCGATCAGCATGACCGTGTCGTCGATCTTTCCCGGGAGCCGGCTGCGGCGGCTCGTCGAGTCGCAGGCGATAGTCGACGAATCGTGGGCGATCTCCGGCCGGAGCGGCCGCTTCGAATGGCCGATCCTGGTGGGTGCCGGGCTGTTCTTCTACGTCCTCTGGGTGGCAAGCACCGCACTCGGCACGGTGCTCGGCGGTGTGCTCGAGAACCCGGACGAGCTCGGTCTCGACGCCGCCTTCGCGGCCCTCTTCCTCGCGCTCGCCGTGCCGTACCTGCGCGACCGGCGCGCTCGCCAGGCGGCCGCGCTCGGGGCCGGCATCGTGCTCGTGCTCCTTCCGTTCGCACCGGCCGGCGTGCCGATCATCGCCGCCGCGGCGGCATGCCTCCTGGGGCTCAGGCGGTGAGCGACGCCTGGATCGTCGTCCTCGTCGTCGGTGCCGCGACGATCGCCTCGAAGGCTGCCGGGCCGGTTCTCGTCGGTCGGCGGGAGCTTCCTCCGAGGCTGCAGGGCTGCATCGACCTCCTCGCGCCCGTGATGCTCATCGCCCTCGTCGTGACGCAGACGTTCGGAGGGGACGAGGAGATCGAGGTGGACGCGCGTGTCGTGGGCGTGGGCGCCGCGCTCGTGGCCATCGGACTGCGGGCACCCGTCATCGTGGCGATGGCCGTCGCCGCGCTGGTCACCGCGCTGCTGCGCCTCGCCGTCTAGGAGCGACGAGGTGCGCCGCCGTGCCAGAAGACGGCGGCCGCCGCGATCGCCTCGGCGACGAGGCTCGCGAGCCCGATGACGAGAAGCCATAGTCGAAAGTGCCGCATTCCCCAGTAATCGACCTACGCGGCTGGCGCCTTGAGCGTCACTCCGGCGGGCGGAAGACGGCGAACGGGTCGGTGACCTCGAGAGCGCGAGCCCGGAAGCGATAGAGCTCGGCCGGCCTGCCGCCTGACGGGCCGTGTGCCCGCCGCCTACCGACAGCCTCGATCGCCCCGCGCCGGAGGAGGACGCGTTTCAGGTTCGTCGCCGACACGTCGTAGCCGAGGGCGGCTTCGTAGACGTCCCGAAGCTCGGCGAGCGTGAACGTCTCCGGAGCGAGCGCGAAGCCGATGTTCGAGTACGAGAGCTTTCCGCGAAGGCGATCGCGACCCGCGAGGACGATCGTCCCGTGGTCGAAGGCCGTCTCGGGCAGGGCGTCGACGCGGTGCCAGCGTGTGTCCTCGGGAACGCGTGGATCCATCCCGAGCGGGACGAGCCCGAGATAGGCGGTGGCGAGCTCCCAGCGGTCCGGGTGGCGCGCGGGCTCGCTCCACGTGCCGAGCTGCTCCAGGTGCGACACCTCGCGGACGTCCACCTTCGTGGCGAGATGCCGCAGGATGGACGTCTCGAGCGTCTCGCCCGCCACCAGCGTCCCCCCGGGCAACGCCCACGCCCCCGTGAACGGGTCGCGTGCGCGCTCCCACAGGAGCACGCTCAGCACGTCGTCACGGACCTGGAAGACCGTGGCGAGCGCGACGTGCGCGGGAGCCACAGCCTGGGGTGAAGTGCGGGTGGTAGACTCAGCCACGAGGTTATCGCCTCAGAGGCTAAAACTACCATGGCCGATACTGGAAAGACACGTTCCGATCGTGAAGTAGCGCTCGTCGTCGTCGGCGGAGGCGTGGCAGGACTCTTCGCCGCTCTCTGCGCTGCCGCCGAGGGCCACGTCCTCGTCCTCACGAAGGGGCCGCTACTCGCGTCGACGAGCCTCCTCGCTCAGGGTGGCATCGCCGCCGCTGTCGGGGAGGACGACGATCCGGCGCTCCACGCCGAGGACACGCTCCGTACCGGCCGGGGCCTTTGCCGGCCGAGCGCAGTCGAGGTTCTCACGGACGAGGCTCCGGCGCGCATCCGCGACCTCGTCGAGCTCGGCGTCGAGTTCGACGAAGGGCTCGGCCTCGAGGGCGGCCACAGTCGGCGTCGCGTCGTTCACGCCGGCGGGGCGGCGACCGGGGATCGTGTCGCGCGCAAGCTCGCCGAGCGCGTGCTCGCGCACCCGCGAATTCAGGTCGCGGAGGGTGAGCGGATGCTCTCGATCTGGCGAGACGAGGAGCGTTGCATCGGCGTCGTCACGGATCACCGTGCCGTCGTCGCGCGATCGACTCTGCTGTCGACCGGCGGCGCGGCCGCGCTCTGGGAGCGGACGACGAACCCGGCCGGCGCGGTGGGAGAGGGCATGGCGGCCGCGTACCGGGCGGGCGCCGCGCTCGCCGATCTCGAGTTCGTGCAGTTCCATCCGACGACGCTCGTCGACTCCTCGCTGCTTCTCTCCGAGGCGCTGCGCGGGGAGGGGGCGCTGCTGCTCGACGAGCAGGGCAATCGCTTCACCGACGAGCTCGCGCCGCGCGACGTCGTCGCCCGCGAGATCGCAGCCCGTGGCACAGTCCTGCTCGATCTGCGGCCCATCGACCGGGGCCGCTTCCCGTCGCTCATGGGCAGCCTGCTCGAAGAGGGGTACGACCCGTCGCAGACGCCGATCCCCGTCGCACCCGCTGCGCACTACACCGTCGGCGGTGTCCTCACCGACCTCGACGGGAGGAGTGAGCTCCCGGGGCTCTACGCCGCGGGCGAGTGCGCGGCCACCGGCGTGCACGGAGCGAACAGGCTCGCGTCCAACTCGCTGCTCGAATGCCTCGTCTTCGGCCGCCGAGCAGCCCTCGCGGCTCTCGACGAGCCGCCGCTTCCAGCGCACCTTCCGGGCGTGCCCTCGGAGCCCGCGCCCGAGCCGGTCACGCCTGAGCTCCGGCACTCGCTCTGGCGCGACTGCGGCCTCATCCGCGACGCCGCGGGCCTCGAGCCGCTTCTGCACGCGCCGCACTCACTCACGCGGCTCATCGCCCAGAGCGCGCTCACGCGCGAGGAGAGCAGGGGCTCCCACTTCCGCGTCGACTTCCCGTCCGAGTACGAGGCCTTCGAGCGGCACGTCGTCCTGCGATCGGGTCAGGAGCCCGTGCTCGAGACATGGCAGTAGCCACCGACACCCTCGAGCGCGCCGTGCTCGCCGCACTCGCCGAGGACCTCGGCGCGGGTGACGTGACGACCGAGGCCACCGTGCCGGAGGACGCGGTGGGCACCGCGGAGCTCCTCGTGAAGGAGCCCGGCGTCGTCTGCGGTCTCCGCGCGGCCGCGTCCACGTTTCGCGCGCTCGACTCGGAGATCCGCTTCGACGCGCTCGTGGGCGACGGCGACGTCGTCGACGAGCCTCCGGCCGTCGTCGCCCGCGTCACCGGCTCGGAGCGCGCGATCCTCACCGGAGAGCGAGTGGCCCTGAACTTCGTCGGCCGGCTGTCCGGCATCGCCACGCTCACGCGGCGCTACGTCGCCGCGGTCGACGGTACGGGCGCGGCCGTGCTCGACACCCGCAAAACGACCCCCGGCCTGCGGGCGCTCGAGAAGCATGCGGTCGCCTGTGGAGGCGGGCGCAACCATCGCTTCGGGCTCGACGACGCGGTCCTCGTCAAGGACAACCACCTTCGTGCAGCCGGATCGGTCGCGGACGCGGTTCGCCTCGTCCGCGCGGCGAGCGACCTTCCGATCGAGGTCGAGTGCGAGACGCTCGATCAGGTCTCGGAGGCGCTCGAGGCCGGCGTCGATGCGATCCTCCTCGACAACATGACGCTCGCCGAGCTGCGCGAGGCGGTTGCGCTGACCGCCGGCCGCGTGCGGCTCGAAGCGTCGGGCGGCGTGAGCCTCGAGACCGTCCGCGCCATCGCGGAAACGGGGGTCGACGAGATCTCCGTCGGTGCGCTCACGCACTCCGCCCGCTCCCTCGACGTCTCACTGGAGCTCAGATGACACTCACGCTGACACCGAACGAGATCACGACGATGCAGGAGGAGATCCGCGCGCTCGCCGTCGAGCGGGGCGCTGTGATCCTCGCCCACAACTACCAGGTGCCCGAGGTGCAGGACGTCGCCGACTTCGTCGGTGACTCGCTCGGGCTCTCCCGCGAGGCGGCCGCGACGGACAAGGACGCCATCGTGTTCTGCGGCGTGCACTTCATGGCCGAGACGGCCGCGATCCTGAGCCCGCAGAAGACCGTACTCATCCCGGACCTCGACGCCGGCTGCTCGCTGGCAGCGTCGATCTCGGCCGAGCAGCTACGGGTGTGGAAGGCGGAGAACCCCGGTGCAGTCGTCGTCTCGTACGTGAACACGACCGCCGAGGTGAAGGCCGAGAGCGACTACTGCTGCACGTCCGGTAACGCGAAGGGGGTCATCGAGTCCATCCCGGAGGACACCGAGATCCTGTTCCTCCCGGACATGTTCCTCGGGCTCTGGCTCGAGAAGGTCACGGGACGGAAGCTGCGGATCTGGATGGGCGAGTGCCACGTGCACGCCGGGATCCGCCCGCAGGACATCACGCGCTGGCAGGCGGACGCGCCCGACGCCGAGTTCCTCGTCCATCCCGAGTGCGGGTGCGCGAGCCAGTGCATGGCGTTCGGCAACGAGAAGACACACATCCTCTCGACCGAGGGGATGATCAAGTTCGCGAAGTCGTCGCCGAAGGAGCGCTTCCTCGTGGCGACGGAGAACGGGATCATCCACCGCCTCAACAAGGAGGCCCCCGAGAAGCGCTTCGAGGCCGTGTCCGAGAAGGCGATCTGCCGGTACATGAAGATGATCACGCTGCCGAAGCTCCTCGACTCGCTTCGCGAATGGAAGTTCGAGGTCACCGTCCCCGAGGAGATCGCCGAGAGGGCGCGCGGCGCGATCGACCGGATGGTTGCCATCTCCTGAGAGCGGGAAGAGACCTGCCATGGCTCGCGTTTCCGATGCCGTGGCAACCGTGAAGGACCTGACCGCCAGCGAGCGGCTGTTCCTCGAGAACCCGTACGTCGGCGTGGTGACGGACCTTCGGCCCGACGGGTCGCCTCATTCGACGGTGGTCTGGGTCGACGTCGACGACGACGGCCCATCGTTCAACACGGCCTGGCCGCGAGCGAAGCCCCGCTATCTCGACGTGGATCCCCGGGCGTCGCTCGTCGTCCTCGATCCGCACGACCCGTACCGGTGGATCGCCATCACCGGCACGACGACGATGACCGACGACGGTGCGAACGACCAGATCGACCGGTTGTCGAAGAAGTACACGGGACGCGAGAAGTACGCGAATCACCGGGAGGGGGAGACCCGCGTCAGCGTTCGGATCTCCCCGAGCTGGATCGAGTCGCGAGGGCTCGACTAGACAGCTCGCGCGCGATCAGGATCTGCGAGCGCAGATCCTGATCGCGCGAAGACCTCTGAAGCGCGACCGCCAGCGGTCGCGGTCGTCGCGAGACTGTCGGGTCGCTACGCGGCGCGTACCGAGTGCACGGGCGGCAGCTTCGTCGCCGCCGTGAACCACGTCTTGCCCGCGTCGCCCGAGCCGAAGACGTCACCCGAGGTCGCGCCGAAGTAGAGGCCCATTCCCTCGCCCGAGCCCTCGCCGCAGAACGCCTGGCGGAGGATCGTGAGATAAGCGCCCTCCTGCGGGAGGCCGTCGCCGCGGGGAGTCCAGCTCGCGCCGGCATCGCGCGTCTCGTAGACGCGCACCTTGCCCTCGGGAGTCGTGCGGTCCATGTCGGCGACGAGCGGGATCACGAACGCGCTGTCGGGATCGGCCGGGTCGAGCACCATCGGGAAGCCGAAGTCGGAGGGGAGACCGTCGGCGATCGACGTCCAGCTCTCGCCGGCGTCATCCGAGCGGTAGACGCCGCCGTGGAACTGCATGAACAGCCGCTCGGGCTGCGTCGGCGCGCGGTGCATGTTGTGGACGCAGAGCGTGAGGGTGTCCTCGCGCGCCTCCTCCGGCATGTATCGCGGGTAGAGGTTCTTGTTCCCGCTCCGCCAAGTCTTGCCGCCGTCCTCGGTGAGCCAGACACCGACCGCCGAGATCGCGAGGGCGACGCGGGACGGGTCGCCGGGCCAGGTCGCGATCGAGTGCATGCACATGCCGCCGGCGCCGGGGCTCCACTCGGGCCGCGTCGGCTGCTCCCAGAACGCCTGGTTCAGCTCCCAGCTCGAGCCCCCGTCGTGGCTCTCGAACAGCACGCCCGGTGCGCCGCCCGCGTAGAGATGGTCGTCGTCCTCGGCGGGCACGATCGTCCAAAGGCGCTCGAGCGGCGCCTCGGCGTTCTCGGGAAGCTCGAGCCCTGCCGCCTGCTCCCACTCGCCCGCGGGGTCGTCGGCGTAGAAGACCTTGGGGCCGTAGAACGCGGACGTCACCGCGGCGAGCCAGCGACCCGAGCGCGCGTCGCGCGTCGCGAACTCGACCGGCTCGCCCGCGAATGCGCGGGACGTGATCTCGAACGGCGAGCCGGCCTCGCCCTCGAGCACGAACAGCCCCTTCTTCGTCCCCACCAGCAGTTGTGTCATCTCATCCTCCCGAGATCGCGGGCAGCACGTGCAGCCGGTCGCCCTCACCGACCGCCGTGTCCACGCGTCCGTAGTCGCGGTTCACGAAGACGTTGATGTGCTCGCGGATCGCCCCGTGCTCGTCGAGGATCCAGCCTCTCACGTCGGGGTGCTCGCGCTCGAGCGCCTGCAGCACCTCGCCGACCGTGGAGCCGTCGAGCTCGAGTTCCCGGTTGCCTCCGGCAAGCTCCGACAGCGGCGCCCTGAGCCTCACGACAGGCACGAGTCGATCCTAGATCGCATCACTCGTAAGACGACGAACGGCGCCGAAACTCATCGACAGTCGGAGAGATATGGAAATTCTGTAAAAACGGTCACCGCTCCTCGACGCCTGTGACATGATTGGCGACTTCGTCAGGGGGCCACGACACGAGATTTTCGTGCTCGGGTGGGTCCGGAGAAGCCGGTCGAGCGCAGAGGGGCGCCGCCGGGACATGGTCGGCTCGATGAGCCGTCGTTCCCGTTCGTCTCCGCGCCAGGCGGCTCCGCCCGTCCAGCGCACGGGAGCCACGTTCGTCGCCCGTCGTGTTCCAGCGAACAGCGGCTACGGCCGCCTGCGGGGGTGATCGGATGGAACTGCAAGAGCTCATGAGCGAACTGGCTCGGCTGCTGTCGCGGCGGTCGTCGACGCCGCGTCGGGAGGCGCTGCGTCTCGCGCATCGCAGGATTCGGCGCTACGCGGCCGCACGCGGGCTCGGCGAGAACTGGTGCGACGCCGTCCTGCTGCACTTCCTGGCCGAGCAGCACGGCGTGAGGGGGACGGTATGAGCGAGAGCATCCCCATGCCACTGCTGCGGTTGCAGAAGGAGGGAACGGACCTCACGGACGCGGAGGCCGCGGTGCTCAGGCGGCTCGCGCTCGGCGACACGCAGCCCGAAGCGGCGCGTCGTCTGGGCAAGTCGCTCGAGACGGTGCGAACGCAGACGAAGCTCGCTCGCGCTCGGCTCCGGGCGCGGACGAACGCCCAGGCGGTCGCGATCGCCGTGAGCCTGGACCTCATCTGATGGCGTACGGATCTCGGCTCGCCGCGCTGGAGAACGAGCGGGACGAGTGGCGCGAGCGCGCGGAGGCCGCTGCGAGACCGAGGACGAGGACGGAGTACGTCGTCAGACGCAGCCCGTTCGGAGCACGCCTCCTCGCGGCGCTGTGGCTCGTAGTCCTGGGGCTCCTCGTCGGCGGCGCGGCGATACCGCACGCGGACGACGCTCCGTCGCTTCGCGAGGACTACGAGGCGTGCATCTCGACGGCGCGAGGAGAGCTTCCGGCGCAGGGCGACCCGTACGAGGAGCTGGTGAGCGCCATGCGCGCGTGCGGCGTCATGGCCGCCGGCGCGCAGGGCTAGGCCGCGTACTCCCGGAGCCCGTGGGGCGCGCCGTACTCGGCGAGCTTGTCGAGGAACGGTTGGGGCGGAAGGGCCTCGGGCCCGAGGACACCGGTGCCCTTCCACGCCCCGCTCTCGAGCAGCTCGAGCGCGATGACGGGATTGATCGCCGTCTGCCAGACGACCGCCTGCGAGCCGTACTCGCGCATGGTCGTCTCGTTGTCGGCGACGTGGTACACGTAGGTCTTCCGCGGAGCGCCGTCCTTGCCGACCCCGGTGACGAGGGTTCCGGCACACGTTTTCCCCGACATGCGATCGCCGAGCGTCGCCGGGTTCGGCAGCGCCGCCGCGACGACGTCGCGCGGCGCGACCTCCACGCCTTTCACCGGGATCGGCTCCTTTCCGTCGAGGCCGAGCTTGTGCAGGGTCCGGAGCACCTCGATGAACTCGTCGCCGAGCCCGTACTTGAACGTCACCCGCTTGCAGTCGATCCAGCGCGGGACGAGGAGGACCTCCTCGTGCTCGACGTTCACGCACTCGACCGGCCCGATCCCCGCCGGGAAGTCGAACACCTCCGGCTCGGAGAAGGGTGCGGTCGTGAACCAGCCGCGCCCTCTCTCCCAGACGACCGGCGGGTTCAGGCACTCCTCGATCGTCGTCCAGATCGAGAAGGTGGGAGCGAAGTCGTAGCCCTCGACGACGAGGTTCGCGCCGTCCCGGACGCCGACCTCGTCGATCTGCGAGAAGAGCTCGTCGGCCGCGTGGCGCGCGAAGACGTCCGCGGCGCCCGGCTCGACGCCGATGCCGACGAGCGCGAGAAGCCCCTTCTCCTCCCACGCGTCCGCGCGCTCGAACTGGTAGTCGCCGAGCTTCACCCCGACCTCCTCGTACGGGTTCGTCGGGTGCGGCTCGGAGAGCGTCATCGCCATGTCGAGGTAGGTCACGCCGGCCCCGAAACACGCGTCGAAGATCGGCACGTTGAAGAGCGGGTCGACCGAGTTCAGGACGGCGTCGGCCCTCGTCTTCCGGATGAGCTCGACGATCGAGTCCGGGCTCGAGGCATCGATCGCGTGGGCCGAGAAGCGGCCGTCGCTCAGCGTCGCAACGACCTCGGCAGGGCGCGCGGCGTCGTAGTCCGCCAGGGCGCAGTGCTCGAAGAACGAGCGGCGCGTGGCGATCTGCGCGAAGGCAGAGCCGACGCCACCTGTCCCGACGACGAGAATCCGCACGGCGCAGGGGTTCTACACGACCGATCGGGTTGTAGCGCGCACCGCGACCCCGATACGCTCCGTGCGATTTCACCGAACGGAGGTCGAACGTGAGCGTGTCGGTCACCAGCCAGAAGCAGTTCATCGGCGGCGAGTTCGTGGACTCGTCGACGGGCGAGACAATGGAGGTCCTGAACCCCGCGACCGGCGAGGTGATCGCCGAGGTCCCGCGCGGCTCGGCGGAAGACGTGCACCGCGCCGTCGATGCGGCGAAGACGGCGTGGGAGGAGTGGCAGGGCAAGACCCCCAAGGACCGAATGGAGCTTCTCCTGAAGCTCGCGGACGTCATCGACGAGAACGCCGAGGAGCTCGCGCGGCTCGAGTCGCTGAACGTCGGCAAGCCGTGGTGGGTTGCTGTCGACGAGCCCGGGGTCATGTCCGACAACCTCCGCTTCTTCGCGGGTGCGGCGCGCAACCTCGAGGGCAAGGCTGCGACGGAGTACGTCGAGGGCTACACCTCGATGATCCGGCGCGAGCCGCTCGGCATCGTCGCGGGCATCTGTCCCTGGAACTACCCGCTCTTCATGGCGATGTGGAAGATCGGACCCGCGCTCGCGGCCGGCAACGTCCAGATCATCAAGCCGGCCGAGCAGACGCCGCTCACGATGCTCCGCTTCGCGG
>DASTWH010000380.1:0-3967 GCA_035758735.1 Gaiellaceae bacterium | reverse complement strand
GAGGAGGAGCGTTGTGATCAGGAACCCACTCAGGACGAAGAACAAGTCGACGCCGGCTAAGCCGCTCGACGGGAACGTGAAGTCCGTCGCGTGGTAGAGGACCACAGCCGTGATAGCGACAGCCCGTAAGCCGTCGAGGGCAGGCTCATAAGAAAGCCGCGCTCGTGTTGTCACGGCGCTCACCGCAGCACCCTCTCCTTTCCGATCCCCAGAGGAGTTTCAGCGTCTCCGGCGGTGCCGTCAAGGCCGGTCGGGAAAGGCTGTAGCCCACCGCCCCGTTCGCTGCTGCATGTGGCATTACCGAGGAGAACCGAGGATCATTTGTGTGACAACCGAGGGGGTTGGGGATGGGATCAGTCGGACGAGTCGTTTCGGGCATCGCGCTCTGCGCTGTCCTCGCCGCCGCAGGATGCGGAGGATCGAGCGAATCCGGTGACTCTGGCGCAGCCAAGGTGTCCTCATTCGATGTGAGCGATGTCAGTTGCACCGTCGCTGTCACGGCACCGGTCATCGTTACGTGGGCGACTGCAAATGCGACAGCCGTGAAGATCGCTGTGGACGAGATGAGCCCGGAAGGCTTTGGCCCGTCAGGAACGACCACGTTGCTCGTGCCGTGCGACGACGAGTCGCACGAGATCGCGATCACGCCCCAGAGCGACGCTGGCTCCGGCGAAACGGAGACAAAGTCCATCTCACCCGACTAGCTTGGGGCCGCGAGGGGACGCCCGCCACGGTAGCGTCAGCTCTGCGGCTGCCTGAGCCAATGCTGTCTCTCCCGGACAGGGAGAGAGTCGAAGGTCATGGGTCACGACGCTCGCTTGCTGCTCTCTCTTGCAGAAGCACTAGCTCGCGGAGCTTGACCCGGTCATGATCGCCTCTCCGGCTTCTATGACGCCGGCTTTGTCGCCCCCGCGAACTGCGTCGCTCATCGTGAGCGCGAAACGCGCCAGTTCAAAGACGAACTTCTCGCGCTCCTCGTAGGGGAGGTACTCGTACGCCACTGCGTCGAGGCTCCACGGAAAGCCATAGCGGAGGAACTCCCGGAAGCCGAGGCTGTCCGTGCTCACGCCTCGCAGACGAGCTACCCGGGCGCCGCAGACCTTGCGGAGGGTCGGCTCTTCGTCGAGGGGTAGAAGGTCGGGTAGAAAGTAGTCACGCCTTCGCGACCCGAAAAGCAAAAAGCCCCGCTAATGCGGGGCTTTTCCAGTAGCGGGGGCAGGATTTGAACCTGCGACCTCCGGGTTATGAGCCCGGCGAGCTACCTGACTGCTCCACCCCGCGTCGCGACCTCGGAGTATAGCGCCTCTGCCGCCGCCTCCAGGTTCACGCGAGCCGCACCGTAGGTCGCGACGTACGTCGCCGCGCGCGGCGGGCGCCAGTGCGAAAGACCGATCTCGACGACGATCACATCGGGCTGACGCGACGTGAGTGCCTCGATCGCGCTCCGCTCCCACCCGTACCGGTGCGCGTCACGGGCGATCACGACGAGTCGGCGGCCGTCGGTCGCCGGGAAGTCGGGAGGCGCCTCCTCGTACCGGTGCACCTCGCTGCCGGGCACGGCGGCCGCGAACCAGTCGCCGGGGTAGTGCGGAAGGCGCCCCGCTGCCATGCCCGCCTTCGGGACGAGCTCGACCACCAACGCGGGGCCCTCCAGACGCACGTCGCCTTCGACCCGGAGCGCTCGGCGAGCGCCCTCCCGACCGGATTCACGCTCCACGGACCCGACGCCGCCGAGGTCGGTGACCGCGGCGGCGCGGGCGGCCGCATCGGCCAGCCGCTCCTCGGGTAGTCGACCCGATTGAACCGCATCCACGAGAGCGTCGCGCACCGCGACGACGGACTCGTCGAAAAGGTCGTGCCCGAGGCAGAGTGCGTCCGCTCCCGCCGCGATCGCGCGGACTGCTCCCTCTTCGACACCGACCGTGTCGCTGATCGCTTTCATCTCGAGCGCGTCCGTGACCACCATCCCGGCGAAGCCGAGGTCGCCGCGAAGCAGGTCGTCCAGGATCTCGCGGCTCATCGTCGCAGGGATCTCACCGAGCGAGCGCACCACGATATGCGCGGTCATGATCGATTTCACGTCCGCCTCGATCGCCGCGCGGAACGGCTTCAGCGCCTGCTCGTCGAGGGCCTCGACCACGGGCAGCGCGAGGTGCGAGTCCTCCAACGTGTCACCGTGGCCTGGAAAGTGCTTCGCGCAGGCGGCGACCCCCGCGTTCTGCAGCCCGCGCACGAAAGCGCCGACGTGTCTCCCGACGAGGTCGGCGTCGGAGCCGAACGAGCGGATCCCGATCACCGGGTTCTGTGGGTTCGTATTGACGTCCGCGACCGGCGCGAGGTCGAGATTGACGCCGACCGCGGCCAGCTCGGCACCGAGAGACGCGGCGATGCGTTCGCTCAACTCGACGTCGTCGACGATCCCGAGCGCCGCGTTTCCCGGGTACGAGCTGCCGGTGGGCGCCTCCAGCCGGGTGACGTCACCGCCTTCCTCGTCGATCGCGACGATCACGTCCTCCCGCTCCGAGCAGAGCTCGGCAGTCAGCCCCCGAAGCTGTTCCGGGCTCTCGACGTTCCAGGCGTAGAGAACGACCCCTCCGAGACCTTCTGCGAGGCGGCGCCGCACCCAGTCGGGAGCGACCGGCCCCTCGAACCCCGGGAGGATGCACCGCGAGGCGAGCCCCGCCAGATCGCCCATCAGGCCTTGACGGCGCCTGCCGTCAATCCGAAGGCGACCTTCCGCTGTACGAGAAGGAAGAAGATGACGACGGGGATCGCCGTCAGCGTCGAGGCGGCCATGAGCCCGCCCCAGTCGGTCGCACGGCTCGTCCCGTAGAAGTACGAGAGCCAGACCGTGAGCGTCTGATTCGCCTGATCAGTGAGGATGACGTTCGCGAAGATGTACTCGTTCCAGCTCGTGATGAAGACGAAGACCGAGGTCGCCACGAGCCCCGGAGCGACGAGGGGCAGAAGGATGCGCGTGAAGGCTCCGAGCCGGCTCGAGCCGTCGACCATCGCCGCCTCCTCGAGCTCCTTGGGGATGCCCATGATGAATCCCCGCAGCGTCCAGACGGCGAACGGCAGCAGGATCAGGAGGTGCGTGAAGACGAGCCCCAGCAGGTGGTTCGTGAGGTGGTACTTCGCGAGGACGACGTAGAGCGGGATCACGAGCCCGGCCTGCGGGAGCATGAGGATCCCGATGACGAGCACGACGAAGAGCTTGTTGCCCGTGAACCGGTACTTCGCGAGGGCGACGGCTGCGAGAAACGCGACGACCATCGAGAGCGCGACGACGGCGCCGACGACGATCAGGCTGTTCTTCACGGTGTCCCAGAAGTACGGGCGGGCCATGGCGTCCCGGAAGTGCTGGAGCGTCGGGCTCGTCGGGAACCAGGTGGGTGAGAGGCTGTAGATCTCGGTGTCCGGCTTGAACGCGGTCGAGATCATCCAGAAGACGGGGAACGCGAGCACGACGACGACGGCGAGCCCGACGACGTTCCACGCCGCACGGCGAAGTCGTCGTCGCCGCGCACGCCGGATCGTCGCCGCACGAGGCGCAACCACGGATCTCGCCCTCGACGGCATCGCGTCGGTCACGGACGTCACCGGACGTCTCCCATCTTCACCATGCGCCGCACGTAGAAGATGCTCAGCACGGCGACGATGAGGAGCATCAGGAGCGAGATCGCGGCGCCGCGCCCGAAGTCGGAGTGCGCGTAGCCCTCGATGAAGACGTACACGCCCATGACGTAGTTGGACGTGTCGACCGCCGAGGAGCCGATGAGGAGGTATGCCTGCGTGAAGACGCCGAAGTCCCAGATGATCGACAGGCTCGTGACTATCAGAAAGATCGGCTTCAGGATCGGGAAGGTCACGTCACGGAAGATCCGAACCGGCCCTGCACCGTCGATCTCGGCGGCCTCGACAAGCTCGTTCGGAACCTGCGCGAGCCCGGCGTAGAGCGAGATCG
>DASTWH010000365.1:0-3606 GCA_035758735.1 Gaiellaceae bacterium | reverse complement strand
CGGTGCGAGCAGAAACCTACGCACCCGCGGTCGAAAGATCAAGGCAGTCTGGCACCGGATTACCGCACTTTGCGGCGCTCTCGAACGAGCCACTGATCCCGTGTCGGGCGCGGGAGGCTTCGGCACGGTAGTAGCTCGGATTTCTGCAGCGCCTGAACTCAGGGTAGGAAGCGGACGGGCTCGGTGAACTTTCTCCGGGCAGGGTAGGGATCGGGGAAGGCCGACGACTGCTCGCGGCCGTCCGCGCCGTCGGTTCCCCTCGAGTCTCGTGATCAGGGGCTAGGAGCACCGTGCCGACAACGTGAGAATGGTGAGACGACTGCTCCGCGATCTCCTGGGGAAGCGCACCGAGGGGAAAGCGCTGAACCCTGAAGTGCGCACGATGCTCGAGAGTCTCGACGGCGTGTACGAGCCGAAGAGTTCACGTGCCGCGTCTAGTCGCGACTCGTCTGCGGATCGCACTCGGCAAGACTCGCGGTGACCCTCGCGACGTCCCGCAACCCCGGCGTCCCTTCCGTCAAATAGCGAACGAGCCACCGCCTCGCGGCCGGCTCGAACTTCGGAGATCCCCGCTCCCCGTAGAGATGGACGAGCTGGAGCGCGTCAGGGAGCGACAGGTTCGGAAGCTCGCGCGCCGCGTCCTCGGCCAGCCACAGCGCCCGACGCTCGATCGCGCGCCGGAAACGCACGTGTGCGTGGGCATCGGCGGTCACTTCGAACGTATGTTCTCATGACGAGGGGCGGCGTGTCGTCGTGGCCTGGGAGTCGATCCGGATACGTCTGATCCCGATCTAGCGCGTCACGCCGCTTTCTTCGTTGCGTTCGTGCCCGTGCCGCTGCACTTCGGGCACTCCTCCACCATGCGCTCGGCGCTGGTGTGGCTGGGGACATAGGTCGATCCCTGGCACTCGGGGCACGCATCCTCTGCGAGGTCGTGTCGAGTCTTCCACGCGCTCTGCACCAGTGCTCCCCTTCCTCGAGTGATTGCACAACAAGACGAGCCTCAGCCCGTCCGATCGAACGGTATCCCCCTTCGGGGGCAGTGCATATCCCTCGAACGAGCCTTCCCAGCCGAACCACGCGTCTAGCTCTCGGGCCAGAGATCGCCGTCGGCGATCTCCAACACGTTCCCGGCCGGATCGTGAAAGTAGAAGGACCTGACGCCGTTGTCCCATTCGATCTCCTCGAGGATCGACCCGGTCTCGTCGGTCACACGGTCCTTCCAGCCCTCGTACTCGTCAGCCGAAGCGACGAAGCAGGTGTGGATGGGGCCCCGACCACCGTGCGGAGGCGGTCGCGACTGGACAGTCGAAAGGCCGGCGTCGAAGAGAAGCAGCAAGCCGTCACCGACGCGAAAACGTCAGGCCGGAGCGTCCGACGGCATGGAGGCCGAGAACCTCGCCATAGAACCGGGCGAGCTCCTCTTCTCGACCTGACGGGTAGTAGAGAACCGTCTCGAGAATGCGCTCGAGTCGCACGCGCCCACCGTACTGCGTGCCGGTCTTGTCGATGAAGGTGACGTAGGGTGGGCGGCGCGAACAACAAGTTCCGGAAAAAGGAGGAGATAGATGGTTTTGGCAACGGCGAAGATCGAGGATTTCGACCGCTTCTGGAATACCTTCTCGACCAAGGGCGCTCAGAAGCGAAAGGAGCACGGTTGCAAGGGGGCGCACGTCTTTCGGGATCCCAATGAGAGCGATCGCGTTTGGGCGATCTTCGACTGGGACGAGGCAGGCTGGCAGAGCTTCACCTCGGATCCCGAGGTTCCGGCGATCTTTCAGGAAGCCGGGTTCACACAAGGTCCGCCGAAGTCGGCGGAGTTCCTCCGCCAGCACGAGGCCTAACCCCGACCCGAACGGACCCGTCGGAGACGGCCCGGGCCGGTGGGCGGGGCTGCGACACCGCGTCGATCACCTGGCGGGCGTAAGGAATCTATTCGCGACGCGCAAGAACGACAGATCTGGGGGATCTATCCCTATGCCACTCTGCAGAGGGAGGGAATCGATGAAGCGCACAGCAATCGTCGTCCCGGCTCTGATCGTCGGGATAGTCGCGCTCGTTCTCGTAGGCGGCGCGACGGCAAAGAAGCCGGCGCTCTCGGCAACGCCGGTGTTCAAGCTCAATCTCAAGCCGAACCAGGAGGTTCCGCCGATCAAGGGACTGAAGGCGAGTGCCGTCGGCAGCGTGACCTTCGATCTCGAACGCTCCACCACGGGCACGATCACCTCGGGCGAGGTGATCTTCTACTTCAACTATTCGTTCCCAGGCTCCGTCAACATCACGGGCCTCCACATCCATGTGGGCGCGAAGGGAACAGCGCCGCCGAACAACATCGTCGTGAACTCCGGCGTCGCGTCGTTCACGGACGCTGACGGACAGGGGAACGTCACGACAGTCGTGACCGGGACGCCGCCGGCCACTTTGCAGGCGATCCTCGACAATCCGAGGAACTACTACGTCAATCTGCACACGAGCGTGAATCCGGGCGGTGCGATGCGCGAGCAGATGCACAACCCGACGAAGCGCTAAGCGCGCCTGTCTTGCGCTGCGGGGGGCGTCGCCTCCCGCAGCGCACTGTCTGACTCGTTCAGCACCCGCCGCCTCGAGCTCCCGCTCCTCGACCCGCAGCCTCGCCGCGAGCTCGGGTCGTCGCCCTGCACCTCCTCGGCAAAACGCGTGGCGTCTTCGCGGCTTACGAAAACTCGGAGCGCACCCAGCTGCGACCGGTGAGGGCCGCTCGCTAACGGGGTACCTCTGCCTCCGTGTATCTCGCCGGCCTGCGGATCCCGGACGAGGACGTGCGCGAGCTCATCAAGCTCGTGGACGAACCGACGCGCTCCTTTCTCGAGAAGTCGCTCGCGCTCGACAGCGAGGTCGTCGCTCTGACGATCGAGGATCGCGAGCGCATCCTCCCGGCGCTCGACGATGTCCGAACGGACGCGCTCGCAGAGCTTCGCGGCATCTTGCTCCACGAGCACGAGTGGCGTATGCGCGAAGGGCCGCGCTAGTTCGCGAGCTACCGGCGGATCAAGTAGCCCTTACCCGAAAGGGGGACGAAATGAGCACCGTCCTCACGAGAACCTGGGTATACCCAATCCTCCCCAGCAACACCCTTGAGTGGCCGTTCCCAGCGGCCACTCTTTTTTGCGCGCCGCCTGGCGGTCGAGTAGCGAGAGCCCGAGGCGGGCCGCCGACGCCGGCAAGCCCGCCTCTCCCCAACGCTCCGGCTATGCAGTGACGAACAGTGGATAGACAGCGACGCCGGGCACGACATCGCCTACGTGATCAACCCATAGACCGGAGTCCTTGAAGCCAGGCAGGTCATCGCACGATGCGCCAATGCCCTCGTAGAAGTTCGCCGGCTTCACGAGCCCGAGTTGCATCATCAGAGCGCCCTGCGAGTCAGGCAGGTTGAGCGCGACCCCCATGCCATCGCCGTTGGCGCGGTAGGCCGGGCCGTTCGTCGAGCAGTAGAGCGAGCGCGACTCCGGGGCGACGTATGACTCGACGCTTGCACCGCTAGGTGCGCCCTGCTCACCCTGCTCACCCTGCTCACCCTGCTCTCCCTGCTCTCCCTGCTCACCCTGCTCACCCTGCTCACCCTGC
>DASTWH010000330.1:0-4888 GCA_035758735.1 Gaiellaceae bacterium | reverse complement strand
CGAGGCAGAGGACGGGCGGACCGCTCTGGCCGCGATCCGCGAGCACCTCCCGGACGTCGCGGTGCTCGACTACAGGCTTCCCGAGCTCGACGGCGTCGCGGTGATCAACGCCGTGTCGCGAGAGCAGCTCGTCACAAGAGTGCTACTCGTCTCGGCGTTCACCGACAGCGGCGTCGTCTACAAGGCGCTCGAGACCGGTGCGGCAGGCTTCGTGTCGAAGGAGGCGAAGCGCGAGCAGATCGTCGACGCGGTGCTCGCCTGCGCCCGCGGCGACGACGTGATCCCGCCCGACGTCGCGGCCGGCCTCGCGTCCGAGATCCGGCTACGCAGGCAGGACGATGCCCCGGCGCTGACGCCGAGAGAGCAGGAAATCCTGCACCTCATCGCGGCGGGCAAGAGCCTCCCGGAGATCGCGAAGGAGCTCTACCTCGGGCTCACGACCGTCAAGACCCATGTCCAGCACCTGTACGGGAAGCTCGGAGTCTCCGATCGCGCCGCCGCGGTCGCGATCGCGATGCGGCGCGGCCTGATCGAATAGCCGGGTGGCGCGACGCACCTTTCCCGTCTCCGGGGAAGCGACAGCCCAGGCGGAGCGCATCGTCGCGTGGCTGCGGCTGCCGGCGATCGCACTGATCGCGCTCGGCCAGGGCCTCCCGCACCCGAATCCGCAGGAGACGGCGTTCCTCGTCACGCTGGCCGCGTTCTCGGCGTGGAGCGCAGGCGTCCTCGCCTGGGTCTATCTCCGGCCCGTCAGCCAGCGACTCGCCCTCGCGACGACCGCGGTGGACATCGCCGCGATAACGGCGCTCGCGCTCCTCTCCGGCGGTCCGTTCTCGCACGTCCGGCTCGCCTTCTTCATCGTGCCCGTAGCCGTTGCGTTCCGGTTCCGGCCGTCGGTCACCGCCGTCGCGGTCGTCGTCACGACCGCTGCGTACGTCGTGCAGGCGGTCGCGCACCCTGCGAGGAGCGACCCGCAGGCAGCCCGCTTCATCCTCACCCAGGCAGGCTTCATCGCCTGGATCGGCGTGGCATGCGTGCTGCTCTCGGCGCAGCTCGCCCGGCGGACCGAGTTGATCTCGCGGCTCGCGGATGCGCGCTCACGCCTCCTCGCGGACGCGGAGGAGGCCGAGCAGCGAGAGCGCAAGGCGCTCGCGGAGGCGCTCCACGACAACGCGATCCAGAACCTTCTCTCCGCGCGGCACGAGCTCGAGGAGGCAGGCGAGACGGGAGCCTCCCAGCAGGCGCTCGATCGCGCCGACGACGCCCTCGCGCAGACGCTCGGGCAGCTGCGGGAAGCGGTCTTCGACCTTCATCCCTACGTCCTCGACGAGGCGGGGCTCGAGGCGGCCCTCCGCTCACTCGCGCAGCGGACGGCAACCCGGGCTCAGCTCGCGCTGCAGCTTCACCTCGAGTACCCGGGGCGGCATCCGCAGGAACAGCTCCTCTACTCGGCTGCGCGCGAGCTCCTCGCGAACGTCGTCCAGCACGCCGAGGCTACGGAGGTCGAGGTCGCGCTCACGGCGGAGGGCGGCGAGCTGAGACTCGTCGTCGCCGACGACGGTCGCGGGTTCCCGTCCGACCGTCCGGCCGAGGCCCTCGCGGACGGGCACGTCGGCCTGGCGTCGCAGCGCGTCCGGATCGAGGCGGTCGGAGGAACGCTCGACGTCGCCTCCGACGGTGGTGGCACGCGGGCAGAGATCAGGATGCCCGTGTAACCGCGACCGGCCCGCGCTCGACCGGAGCGACCACGGCGCGGTCGAGACGGGTCTGCTCCAGGTTGCGGCGGACGCTCGGTACGAGGTCCTGTGCACGGGCGAACGCGTTCAGTACGTGCTGCTGTGTCCGCCAGCGTTCGGCGTTCCACGCCTCGAGGCGCCCGCCCGTCGCGAGCGCGAGGCACGTGTAGGCGATGCGGAAGGAGTCGAGGCTCCCGTCCGAACCGGTGTAGAGCGCGACGAGGAGGGCGCCGAGCGGCGACCACGACCTCGCACACGACCGCCACGGCTCGACCTGGCGACCGTTCCGGTCCTGCGCAAGCCCGACCCGGCACCAGCCCCTGGCGACGAGGTCGCTCGCGCGTGCGAGGAGCAGCTCGTCGTCGGCTCTCACAGATGCCCGAGGTCTCGGAGGAGCTCGCCGACGGCGACGAGCGACGCCAGCTGGAGGCCGAAGCCGTCGAACTCGAGCAGCGCTGCCTCGACGATCGCGACCTTCTGCACCTCGGAGAGCGGATACCCACCCTCGTCGCACGCGTCGAACGAGACGGCGACGACCCGGGCAAGGCACCTCGCGGCCGACGCATGTGCGGTGAAGACCGTCACCTCCGCCGGCTCATGGCCGTTCTCCGAGGACATGCCGCGAGCATCGCGGCGACCGCGCTCGAGCGGCATCCACCGCCCGAACGATCCAACGGAGGACCTCGTGCTCGTCCTCATGCCCGGGGCGGAGTGGACGGCCGATCGTCTTCCCGCAGGATCGGCGTCTCCCCCCTGCGGAAGGCACCGTGAAGACGCATGCCCGAGTCGCCTTCGCCTTCCGCTTGTCCAGCCACTGCGGCGACGACATCCCCTCGCCACGGCCGCAGGAGTGCACGATGAGCACGGCGGAGGCACTCGGGCAGGTGCAGGCGGCGGGCACCGGGGGGCGCCGCCGCATGTCATCACCCCTTGAACATGGGAGGAACCGCCCGACCGATCCTCCGATCGACCGATGGCCGGAGGCCACAGCGGGCGGCGACCCTCGACGCATGACGTCGAACGGGTCCGTGGAAGAGGCCATCGTCGTGCGCGGGCTGCACAAGCGCTACGACGACGTCGCTGCCGTCGCCGGGATCGACCTGACGATCGCTCGCGGCGAAGTGTTCGCGATCCTCGGGCCCAACGGCGCCGGCAAGACGACCACGATGGAGATCCTCGAGGGGTATCGCCGCCGCAGCTCCGGCGACGTCCGCGTGCTCGGCGTCGACCCCGAATCCGGCGGTCGTGCCCTCCGTGAGCGCATCGGCATCGTCGCGCAGGAGAGCGGAGTCGGCCAGGACTTCACAGTCCGCGAGACGATCGAGCTCTTCAGCGCCGCGTACCCCGACCCGCTCCCCGCCGATGACGCCGTCGAGCTCGTCGGCCTCGAGGACGCGCTCGACGCGAGGGTCCGCGCGCTGTCCGGCGGACAGCGCCGGCGACTCGACCTGGCGCTCGCAGTCGCGGGCAATCCGGAGCTCCTGTTCCTCGACGAGCCGACCACGGGATTCGACCCGTCGGCCCGCCGCCGCTCGTGGGTGCTCATCGAGAACCTGCGCGCGCTCGGGAAGACCATCGTGCTCACGACCCACTACATGGACGAGGCGCAGAATCTCGCGGACCGGGCCGCCGTCCTCGCAAGAGGCCGCATCGTCGCCGAGGGACCGCCCGAGTCCCTGGCGGGCCGCGAGAACGGGACCGCAGTCATCCGCTTTCGCGTGCCGGCCGGCCTGGAGCCCAGGGCACTCCCCCTCGTGGGGATCGAGCTCGAGACGGACCACGACAGGTACGTGAGCGTGCGCACCGAGCACCCGACGGGGATCCTCTGGCTGCTCCTCGACTGGGCGTCGCGACGGGGCGAGGAGCTCGAGGGCCTCACCGTCACGCGCCCCACGCTCGAAGACGTCTACCTCGCGCTGACGGCCGAAGGCCGCGAATGAGCCGCCGGTCACACCTCGCCCTCGGCTGGCTCTGGTTCAAGGGCCGGGTTCGGCTGATGGCGCGGACGCCGCGCACGACGTTCTTCACGTTCGTCTTCCCGCTCATCCTCCTCGTGCTCCTGAACGCGCTCAACGACTCGAAGGTCGAGGTGCTGGGAGGACGAATTCGGTTCGCGCAGTTCTTCACGCCGTCGGTCGCGATCTTCGCGATGACCACGGCGACCTACACCGCGATCATCTTCGGCGTTGCGACAGCCCGTGAGCAGGGTGTGCTCAAGCGCGTCCGCGGCACGCCGCTGCCGATGTCCGTCTTCCTCGGCTCGTGGCTCGCGTCCGCCGTGCTGACGGGGATCGTCTCCGTCGTCGGCATGTTCGCGGTGGCGATCCCGGTCTTCGGCGTCCACGTCTATCCCGACCTGCTGCCTGCCGCGGTCGTGACGCTCCTCCTCGGCGGAGTGGCGATATCGGCGATCGGCCTCGCCGTCGCCTCGTTCGTCAAGCGAGCCGACGGCGCCCCGATCGTCGCCAACCTCACGCTCTTTCCGCTGCTCTTCGTCTCCGGCGTCTTCTACCCCATCGAGTCCGAGCCGGAGTGGCTCCAGCGGATCGCGCGGTTCTTCCCGCTCAGCCACTTGGTCCAGGCGTTCGACGCGTGCTTCAGCCCGTTCACCACCGGGAGTGGTTTCTCGGCTCGCGATCTCGCGGCGCTCGCCGTGTGGGGCGCGATCGGGACGATCGTCGCCGTCCGCCGGTTCGCGCGCGAGGCGCTCGACGAGGAGAGCGGCCACTCGGGCCGCCGGCTCTGGGAGCCCACCACCGTCAAGCACTCCACGGCAAGGAGGTCCTCATGATCCTGCGAGTCGTCCCGCTCGTGTGCGCCGCGCTCCTGGCAGTCGTCGGCGCCGGCGCCGCGAGCGCCCAGTCCTCGTCCACGCTCCACACGGTCAAGGTGACCGCCAAGGACTACAAGTTCGTGCTGTCCACGAACAGGGTGCCGGCCGGGCGGGTGACGTTCGTCATCAAGGACACGGGCTCGGCGGAGCACGACTTCGCGATCGCGGACCACACCTCGAAGACGATCCAGCCCGGTCAGTCGACGACGCTGACCGTCACGCTGAAGACGGGCAAGTACCCCTACCGCTGCACCGTCGACTCCCACACCGAGCTCGGCATGAAGGGCGTCTTGCGTGTCACGTAGCACCTCCGCGCGGG
>DASTWH010000322.1:0-13281 GCA_035758735.1 Gaiellaceae bacterium | reverse complement strand
ACGAGCTCCTCCTGGAGGTGCCCGAGACGGAGCTCACGAAGGTTCGCGAGCTCGTGCGCGAGGAGATGATCGGCGCATACCCCCTCGACCCTGCCCTCGCGGTCGACATCGGCGTGGGCGATGACTGGGCCGAGGCGAAGTCCTAGGCCTGGCCGTTCGGCTCGTTGACGGATCTGACTGGCTTATTACGGTCAGAGCGTGGGGAGGAGACGGATGAGTGTCGTCGCGGCCGGTGCGTTGGGTGCGCTTGCCATCGCGACGGGCGTCGCCGGCGCAGCGGGGACGCTGTTCCAGCCGTACCAGGCCTTTGCGACGGGCTCGTGGCCCGAGGCGGTCGCGATCGGGGACGTGACCGGCGACGGGCACGCCGACGTCGTCATGACGACCGGCTTCTACTTCGACTCGGCGAACGACTACCGCGTCTGGGTGTTCGCGCAGACCGGCGGCGGGACGCTCGCCGCGCCTGTGTCCTATCCCACGGGCTCCACCGCAACGCCGCAATCCGTCCAGGTCGGCGACGTCACAGGGGACGGCCGCAAGGACGTGGTCGTCGGGCTCGACGGCCTCGGCGTGCAGGTGTATCCGCAGCTCGCGTCGGGCGCGCTCGGAGCACCGACGCTCACGCAGACGGCGGACGGGCGCATCGTGCGGCTCGGCAGGTTGAACGGAGACACCCGACTCGACGTCGCCGCGGTCGGCTGGGGGACGAACACCGTGAGCGTGCTCTTGAACGACGGCTCCGGTGGGCTGCAGGCGCCCGTCTCGTATCCGGCGCAGCACGCGGGCTACGACGATCTCGAGGTCGCCGATGTGAGCGGGGACGGACGCGACGATCTCGTCGTCATGTCGGGTCAGATGTACGCGGTGCCGAACCTCAGTGTCCTTCAGCAGCTCGTGAGCGGCGGCTTCGGGACGGCAGCGGAGTATCGCGTGGCACCGAACACGAACACGAGCGGCGTCGGCGTCGGCGACGTGACCGGTGACGGCCGCAAGGACGTCGTGGTCAGCTTCGGCGGGAACCGTCCCGCCTCGAGCGTCGCCGTCTTCCCGCAGGCGACCGCGGGAACGCTCGGTGCTCCGGTCGTGTACCCGAGCTACGACATCCCGGAGCCGGTCGAGGTCGCGGACGCCGATCGCGACGGCCGCGACGACGTCGTCACGCTCCACGGAGGCTGGAACCGCGCGGGCGTCTATCCTCGCCTGCCGGCCGGCGGGCTCGGTGCCGAAGACCTCTACGCGATCCCGTACGCGAGCCACTACCAGGCGCAGGGCCTCGGAGTGGGCGACATCTCGGGCGACGGGAGCCTGGACCTCGCGATCGCGGACTACAACCACGGCCTCGTCGTGCTCTACGGGACCGCGCCTCCGCCCGTGGCGGACATGTCCGTCGACGTGATCGGGTCGGCCGCGCGCGTGAAGCCCAAGAAGAGCTTCTGGTTCGACATCACCGTGCGGAACGGCGGCCCGAACACGACGTCCGCGTCCCTCGCCGTGCACATCGGCGGGCAGCCGACCGGGGTCTCGGTCGGCGATTCGCGCTGCTCGCTCGCAGGGTCGACGGTGACCTGCACCTTCAGCGGCCTTGCCCAATCATCGGCGGTGACGGTACGGGTCGTCGGTACCGCGCCGACCAAGGGAACGGTGTCGGCGTCGGCGACCGTCGACGGCGCCGCGAGCGATCCGAACGCGGCGAACGACAGCGACAGCGCATCGATCCAGATCCGCTGACGTCGTCGCCGTGACGGATGCGCCACTCGGCGGCGTAGACGTGTCGTGACGTTCGCCACGCTCGCCCGACTCGGGGCCGTGCTCGTCGCAGGTGCGACCGTCCTCGTCCTGCTCGATGCCTCGTCGGCGAGGCCGCAGGCGACGCCGGCCTCGTACCCCGCCTGTGGCACGTACTGGAACAGGAACACCCCGGTCACCCCGGCCCAGCGTCGTGTGAACTCCTGCATCGTCAGAGCAGCGCGCGATGGGCGGCAAGCTCGCGCGGTCGCGGTGCTCACGACGATCGAGGGCGATCCGATCCCGACGTACGTCTACGTGCGCGCGAAGGGAGATCTGCTCGTCGTCACCGACTCGACGCGCGACAAGTTCGGATCCGGCGGGTGGGAGCGGTCCCGCTGCCGGATGCTCGGAGTGGAGGGAGCGATGCTCGCGTTCGACGGCTGTCGCACGCTGGGCGCAGGCAAGCCGCCCTGGCTCAGGCCGATCCGGCTTCCGTCCTAGTCGAGATCGAGCGTCTCGCCGTCGGCGGGCACGAGCACCTCCGGAAGCTCGGCCTGGAGCGCTGCGCGCGTGACGTAGCAGTGGTTCAGGGCTTCGAGATGTACGGCGACGACCGTCGGGACGCGTGCCGCGACCTCACGTACGTCGTCGACGCCCATGATGATCAGCCCGCCCTCGGTGAACTCGGCGCCGCCTGCGTTGACGACCGCGACACGTGGCCGGTGCCGCTCGATCGTCTGCTCGACGCCCTCGTACCAGACGGTGTCGCCGGCGATGTAGAGGCCGTCGAGCACGAATCCGCTGACAGGTGCCAGCGCGTCCGCGATCGGGCCCGTGCCGTGACGGGCGGGCGTTCGCACGATCAGTAGCCCCTTCCACTCGACGTCCTCGTCGACGCCACGAGCGTCCAAACCGAGCTCGCGCAGTGCGCCCTCGTCCTCGGGTTGGCAGAAGACCGGCACGTCACGGGGCAGGAGCTCCTCCGCCGTTCCGTCGAGGTGATCGCGATGCCGGTGCGTCACGACGACCGCGTCGAGCCCCTGGACGACATCTTCCGCCGGCATGGGCAGTGGTGCGGTCGGGTTCGCCACCGGGTTCCGCGTGCCCTCGACCGGGGGACGGGCGCCGGCCTCGTCGAGCATCGGATCGACGAGGACGCGCTTCCCCGCGAGCTCCAGGAGCAGCGTCGCATTGCGGACCAGTGTCAGTTCCATGCGCTGGTTTCTACCTCAAGGACGGGGAGCGGACGCTCGACCTGGATTTCTGCTGCATCCGGCTATACTCCGCGATCCGATGGCGAACGACATCGCCGAAAAGCCTGCTGCCGCCGAAGAAGGAGTCTGGACGACGGGCCCCGACGGGGAGCTCATTCCGGACTACGACTCTGCCTTCCCTGAGATCAACGAGGGAGAGGTCGTCCACGGCACCGTCGTGCGCGTCGACAAGGACGAGGTGCTCGTCGACATCGGCTACAAGTCGGAAGGTGTCATCCCGGTCGCCGAGCTGACGATCCGTCGCTCCGTCAACCCCGCCGACGAGGTTGCGGTGGGCGAGGAGATCGACGCGCTGGTACTGACGAAGGAGGACGCCGAGGGGCGTCTCATCCTCTCGAAGAAGCGCGCCCGCTTCGAGCTCGCATGGAAGCGCATCGAGGCCGCTGCCGAGTCCGGCGAGCCGGTCACCGGCAAGGTGATCGAGGTCGTCAAGGGCGGGCTCATCCTCGACCTCGGTGTGCGCGGCTTCCTGCCCGCGTCGCTCGTCGACATCAGGCGCGTCCAGGACCTCGACGAGTTCCTGGGCAAGGAGCTTCGCTGCAAGGTCATCGAGCTCAATCGCTCCCGCAACAACGTCGTGCTCTCGCGCCGCGCCGTCCTCGAGGACGAGCGCAAGGAGATGCGCCAGGCGATCCTCGACCGCCTGAGCCCGGGCGACGTCATCGAGGGACAGATCTCGAACATCGTCGACTTCGGCGCGTTCGTCGACCTCGACGGCATGGACGGCCTGATTCACATCTCGGAACTCTCCTGGAGCCATGTGAACCACCCGTCCGAGGTGCTCGACATCGGCCAGACGGTGAAGGTCAAGGTGCTCGACATCGACCGCGACCGGCAGCGGATCTCGCTCGGCCTCAAGCAGACGCAGACCGACCCGTGGCAGCAGGTGCTCGACTCGTATCGCGAGGACGACGTCGTCGAAGGTCGTGTCGCGAAAGTGGTCACGTTCGGCGCGTTCGTCGAGATCCTCCCGGGGGTCGAGGGGCTCGTGCACATCTCGGAGCTCGCGCCGCACCACGTCGAGAACCCGCGTGAGGTCGTCTCGCAGGGCGACGCCGTCAACGTCCGCATCCTCGAGATCGACGGCGAGCGCCGCAGGCTCTCGCTCTCGCTGAAGCGCGTCGAGGAGGGCGATGTGCCGGTCCCGCGCGCCGACGGCGCCGAGTCGGTACACACGATGCCCGACCTCAAGCTGTCGGAGGAGGCGTTCCCGACCGCGACGGCGACTGCTGTCGAGGTCGAGGACGAGGCTGAGGCCGAGGTCGAAGCCGAGGTCGAGGCCGAGGCGTCCGAGGACGTCGCTGAGGACGTCGCGGAGGACGTCGTCGCCGAGGTCGAGCTCGAAGAGGTCGACGTCGAGCCGGTCGCAGAAGCCGAGCTCGAGCACGAGGCCGAAGTCGAGGCGGCCGGTGACGTCGATCAGGCCGACGAGGCCGACGCCGAGCAGTCCGACTCCGCCTAGCGCTTGTCCCGTCCAATCGCGGTTGCGATCACCGGCGGAATCGGGGCCGGCAAGTCGACGGCGCTCGCGTCGTTCCGCCGTCATGGCGCGGCCACGGTCTCGAGTGACGAGATCGTCCACCACCTCCTCGCGACCGATCCAGAGGTGAAGGAGAAGCTCGTCGAGCGTCTCGGCGAGGAGATCCTGGGTGAGGACGGTGCGCCCGACCGCGAGCGGATCGCGATCCGAGTCTTCAAGGATCGCGAGGCGCTCGACTTCCTCGAAAAGCTCCTGCACCCGCTCGTCTCGCGCGAGTACATGACCTGGCGTGAGCAGCTCGCGGCGCTCCCCGATCCGCCGGCCGTCTGCGTGACGGAGGTGCCGCTCCTCTACGAGGTCGGCGCGGAGACACGGTTCGACAAGGTCGTGGTCGTCACCGCGCCGTCGAAGCTGCGTGAGGCGCGGCGTGGGGGAAGGCAGGACGATCGCGAGTCGCGCCTCATCCCCGACAGGGAGAAGGCGAAGCGCGCCGACTTCACGTACGTGAACACCGGCACGCCCGACGAGCTCGATGCGTGGGTCGCGGGCGTGATGGCTACCCTGACCAGCGCCTCCTGAGGTCTCCCATGCGGTACCTCGTTGCGATCTCCTTCGCGCTCCTCGTGTTTGCGGGAGCAGCCGCATGGGTGGTCGAGACCGAGCCGGACTGGTACCTCCGCTCGCGCTATCCCCTCGAGTACGAGCACGTGATCAGTGCATACGCAGGTGAGCGGCACCTCGATCCGTCGCTCGTCGCCGCCGTCATCTATGCCGAGAGCCGCTTCGACCCGAACGTGCGGTCGAGTGCCGGCGCCGTGGGGCTCATGCAGGTGCTTCCCGAGACCGGCGAGTTCATCGCGCGGTCGACGGGTGGAACCGACTTCGTCGAGGCCGACCTGCGCGACCCCGACCTCAACGTGCGCTACGGGACGTGGCTCCTCGACTACCTACGCACCCGCTACGACGGCGACGTCGAGACGGCGCTCGCCGCGTACCACGCCGGGCCGGCCAATGTCGACGAGTGGCGCCGTACCGGAGCGGGGATCGAGTTCCCGGAGACACGCGCGTACGTCGACGAGGTGCTGCGCGTCAAGCAGGTGTACGCGCAGGCGTACGGGCGCGATCTGGGCCTATAGCGTCGCGCAGCAGCGTGAGCACGAGGTCGGTGCTCGGAAGCTCCTCGCCGCCGGCGCGCATCAGCGCCAGGCCGTTCAGCACGAGGTTCACGAAGGTGCCGATCTCCTTCGGGCCGATGTCGTCGCGGAACTCGCCGTCGCGCTGGGCGTCCTCGATGCGCTCGCGGTTCGCAGGCGCGACCGCCTTCTGTCGCTCCTCGAGCCGCCGGCAGAACTCGGGGTCCGTGCGAACCCGGCGAAAGAGCTCGAGGTAGACGGCGAGCCACGCCGGGTCGAGCTCGACGACCTCGCGCACGATCGCGTCCAGACCCTCGTTGATCCAGATGTCCGACATCCTCCTCGAGTCGCGCACGGCCAGCTCGAGGAAGAGTTCCTCCTTCGAGGGGAAGTAGTTGAAGATCGCGCCGCGCGAGAGGCCGATCACCTCCTCGAGCCTGACCACGGTCGCCCCCTCGTAACCGTGCTCCGCGAAGCAGCGACGGGCTCCCTCGAGGATCTGCTCCTGCCGTTCTTCCCGGCGCGCTTGCGAGATCTTGGGCATAACCGCTCCTACTTTACAAAACCGTACGGACGTTTTATTATCTCGCGGCCATGGTCGACTCGGCGGCGACAGCAGTGGTGTTCCGAGACAGGCGCGACCCGGCCGCGAAGCGGCCGGCTTCAGGGTTTCTGGCGTGACCGAGATCCGCGCGTCAGCGGATCTCGGCTTCCCGCCGCAATCCGTGAAGAAGACCGCCATCTCGGCACTCGTCGCCGCCGAGACCATCTCGGTCCTCGGGACGCGGATGACCTACCTCGCGCTGCCGTGGTTCGTGCTCGTCACGACGGGGTCACCGAGCAAGATGAGCCTCGTCCTCGCGGCCGAGATCCTGCCGATGGCGATTCTCGGCGTCCCGAGCGGAGCGCTCGTGCAGCGGCTCGGCTCGCGGACGACGATGCTCGTGGCCGACTTCGCACGCGCACCGATCCTCACGTCCATCCCGATCCTGTACTCGGCAGGTGTCCTCGACTTCTGGTTGCTCCTCGCGATCGTCGCGCTGCTCGGCGCATTCGCGCCGCCGTACTTCGCGGCACAGCGGACGATCCTGCCCGAGCTCGTCGGCGAGGACGAGACCCGGATGTCGCAGGCGAACAGCTCGATCGAGGGCGGCAACGCGCTCGCAGCGCTCGTCGGCCCTGCGCTCGCAGGCGTGCTCATCCCGTTCCTCGGCGCGGCGAACGTCCTCTACGTCGACGCGGCCACGTACCTCGTCGCGTTCCTGCTCGTTCTCCTGTTCGTGCCGGCGAGGAAGGCGATCGCTGGCGCCGCTCAGCACGGCGTGCTCGCGGGGCTCCGCTTCCTCGCGTCGGACAAGCTCCTCGGTCCGCTCGCCCTCACCGTGACTGCGTTCGGCTTCCTCGGGGCGGGGATGTCGGCGGGGCTCCCCGTGTACGCGTACGACGAGTTCGACGGGCACTCGTGGATCGCCGGACTGTTCTACGCCGCCCTCGGGGCCGGCGCCGTGGTAGGGAGCGTGCTCGCCATCTTCGTCGTGAGGAGGGTCGCTCCGCTCCGTCTGGCGGCTTTCGGGATCATCGCGTTCTCGATCCCGCTCTGGGCACTTCCGTTCCTGCCGCCGTGGCCGGTCGTGTTCGCGGCGCTGTTCCTCGCAACGCTCTTCACGCCGTTCGTGAACGGGCCGACGCTCGGCGTGATGACGTCACGAACGCCGGTCGAGCTCCGCGCGAAGGTCATGGCCGCGGCCATCTCTGCAAACACGCTCGCGGCTCCGCTCGGGTTCCTCGTCGCCGGCCAGGTGCTCGAGCGCTGGGGTGTCGTCCCGCTGTTCACCGGCGTCGTGCTCGGGATCACGTGGATGGCGATCGTGTTCGCCGCGATCGCCTGGCGCCACGACGACCCCGAGGCGGCGGTCGCTGCCGAGCCGGCCGCCCTCTAGGGCTTCTCGACGGTGACGACGACACGGCCGTAGGCGCCGCCCTGCTTGACCCTGAGGACGAGCGAGCGCGCGCCGCAGACCTGCGTCGTGATGCGCTTCGTCTTCGTGCTCGACCACAGCCCGGTCGCGAGCGTTGTCTTCCGCGTTGCATCGACGAGCGTCACGTCCTGGATCCCGCCCTTCGGCAGCGAAATCGAGATCGCGAGGTCGCCGTCGAGCGGTGTCGCGATCGGGATCGACCACAGGCGCTTGCCCTTCGTCGTGAAGCGATGCTTGAACGTCGCCCGCGTCGAGGTCGCCCACGGCTGCAGGACGTCGCGCTCCGCGGCCTGCAGGGCCGGCTCGTCGGGGCGGAAGCTCGGGTCGATCAGCTCCCAGCCCGATCCCGTCGCGCCGGACCGCTGCTCGTCCAGCAGACGATAGGTCTCGGCCCAGGCCTCGCCGGGGTTCAGGACGTAGTGGTCGCCCTCGTTCCCCGGATAGGCGGTGCCGTCCGCGGCTCTCCGGCAGACGTTGGCCGCCGAAGCCCAGTTCTTGGGGCCCCAGTCGACAGCCGTCCACGGCGCGTTGAGCCGGTTCCAGGCGATGTGATGGCCGTACTCGTGACGCACGACCTCGGCCGCCGTGATGCCGTACTCGGTCTCGCCCATGGAGGCCATCCGGTTGCTGCCGTAGCAGCCGAGCGCGTCGTCGCCGCACATGTCGGCGATCTCGTCGAGCGGTGCGATGTAGGCAGTGAGCTTCGAGAGCTCGGGGCCGTGGACGAGCCCCGCGATGAAGTCGGCCCACGTCTGTGCGGTTCCGAGCTCGGGTGCGAGGGACGGGGACACGTACACGGTCACGACCTCCCCGGTCGACGCGGTCGTCGGCCCTCCCGCCCAGGTCGTGGCTGCGCGTGTGCGGGAGGGCTTCGGCGCGACGTCGGCGTGCGGGATCGCCCGCGCCGCCTGAGGTCGGACGGGCTCGCTCGGTGCGCTCGTGCGCCCGACGGACGCGGCGATCGCGAGAACGACGAGCCCGAGGGCGGTGGCCGCGAGGAGCGTGCGGCCACCGCGTGTCGGGTCGAGCTGTCGGACGGTCATCTGCCCGCTACCTCAGGCACACGGCGTAGAGCCCGCCGGACTGGTTGCCGGGGGCGCTCGGCCCGGTCGAGACGTAGACGTGCCAGCCGGCACCGTCGGACGTGGGCCGGTCGTCCCACGAGTGCGACCAGCCGCCGGGATCGTCCCAGCCGCCGCCGACGGCCTTCTGGCCGGTGTCGCAGGTCACGGTGAAGTCGTTCCCCGAGCCTGCACCGTTCGACCAGCTACCCGTCTTCACGGTGACGAGGCCCGCGGCCGTGCTCGCGGGGCCGGGCTGTGCAGCAGCCTGCTGGGCGATCTGTGCCGGGGTCTGCCCGGCGACCTTCTTCGCGTTGTCGGCGACGAGCGCCCGCTTTGCCAGTGGGACGGCGGCGCTGACAACCGCTCCGGCGGTGCCGCTGAGCGCGACGAAGAGCGAGACCATCGCCACGACGAGCGCTGCGGTCGATCGCTTCGAGCTTCGTTCGTTCATCTGGTCCTCCTTCCGCGCCTCACGGCGCCTCGATGCGCGGAGACTCGCCAGAGGTACTCAAGGAGCGCTCAAGCACTCGCGGGCATCGCGGGACCACGAAAACGACCGCCGGCGCGGGACGGACTGCGCGCCGGCGGTCGTTCGCCCTCCCCCCCTTACTTGAGGCAGGTCGCGTACAGCGTGATGCTCGCCGGGGTCGTCTCGCTGAGGTTCGCGAGGAAGAACGCCCAGGTCGTGTCGCTCTGCGGGTAGGAGTCGAACGCGATCACTCCGGTGTTCGACGTGAAGCCGCCGCCCATGACCTTCTGGCCTGAATCACACGCGATCGTGAAGTCGCCGCCGCCGTTCGCCGCGAGCGACCCGGTCCCGGTCTTGACGACCGTCAGCCCTGCTGCCGAGCTGGCGGGGCGAGGGCCGGCCGGCGACAGCGTCACTGCGGCCTTCGCGCCCTGAGCCGCGATTTGCGCGGCGGTCTGGCCGCCGAGCTTCTTGGCGTTGTCGGCGACGAGCGCTCGCTTCGCGAGCGGCACCGCGGCCGTGACGACGGCGCCCGCCGTCCCACCGAGTGCCACGAACAGCGCGATCATGGCGATCACCAGCGCGGGGGTCGGTCGCCGCATCTTCAGTCCGTTCATTCGAGACCTCCTTTGTGCGCCTGCCCTCCGGCGGGCGCGTCGTGGTTGTCGTGACCCTGCGGCACCTCGCTCAAGATCCGCTCAAGGGTCATCGGATCCGGAACGAGAACGCGCGCTTCACCGGGCTCGAGTCCTCCGCGGACACGGTGACCGTGCCGCGAAGGGTCTTGCCCGACATGCCCCTCGGCACCTTCATGGCGCAGCGAGCCGCGCCTGCAGCTGCCGTCGCGGCCGGCTTGAGCGCGACCTTCCCGGCCCGCGCGAAACAGGTCACGGTTCCGGCGGAGAAGGGCTGTCCGTCGCTGCGCGTGACCGCGGCGCTGACGACGAACCGCTTCCCGGAGACCGGGGTCTTCGGGGCTCCGGCGGCCGGAGCCACGGTCAGGGACAGCGGCACGAACGAGTACTCGTACCCGGGCGGACCGTCGGGAGCGTCGTCCGACGCGATCGCGTCACCGTTCGCGTCGTCGAGCTCCGACTCGACGGCGAACACGAAGCGGTCGGTCGTGCCCAGCTCGCTGCGGCTGAACCTCGCGGTGAAGACGCCGTTCGCGTACGACGTCGTCAGCGTCGAGCTGAAGGCGATCTGGAACGACGTGCCGTCGATGTGGGCCAGAAGGCCGCCCTCGCCGTCGCCGATGAACATCTCGTCGACGCCGAGCCCATTGATCGCCATGCCGGTCGAGGCGTCGCGATCGGCGTCGATGTAGCCCCAGAACGAGGCGTCCGGCGAGAGCGTGGGCTGGTTCGTCGTCACTGCGAGGGAGACGAACCCGGCATCGTCGTGTGCGACTGCGATGCTCGTGATGTCCGGGGCCGCGCCGGAGTCGCCGGCGGGGTCGGAGTAGGAGCGAGTGCCGAACGCGCCCGGGACGACGAGCAGCCCCAGTGCGAGGACGGCGAGTGCGATGGACGTACGCATGAGTTTCCTCCTCGAGTCGATGAACCGATCGTCGGATCGAGCGCTCAAGGAGCGCTCAAGGCTCGACGAACTGGATCGCGGCCCGGCTCGAGAGGATCAGGCGGCCGCCGTCGTACCAGCGCCCCGTGAAGTCGTGCCAGCCGGCAGGCAGTCCGGACGGAAACTCGGCGATGTCGGTCTTGCGCACGGGCACGCCCGCCTCCGACTGCACATCCGTAGCGACCACGACCGGGGCACCGTCCACGTCGAGCTCGAACCGCGTCTCCGACCCATCGAGCGGCTCGGCGCTCTCCGGCTCCGCGGCGAAGCCGTAACCTACCCAGAAGGGCGTGTCGGCCGGGTACATCGTCGGGGTCGCGCCGCCCGGGAAGATCCCGAGTCGGCCCTCCTTGTCGGACACGCCGTTCGCGGGCGAGGGGGGAACGAGGACGAACGCTGCCATTTGTCTCTCCTTTCGTCGTTGCCGGCTGCGGACGAGTGAAGGGGGCCGGCGAAGCCGGCCCCCTTCTCGCTTCCCCTAGCTGACCTTGGTCGGAAGGGCGACGACCTCGTTGTCCGCGGGGAGTGCATCCCGCGCTCCGTTGATCGACGCGACCGTTTTGAAGGTCACCTTCCCGACCGCCTTGTCCTCGGGCCGGAAGGTGTACGAGAACGTGAAGGACGTTCCCTGCCTGCGTGCGGCAACCAGCTGCACCGAGCTCCCGATGGGCTCGTAGCCGCCGGGAATGCTGCGCCAGAGCTGAACGGTCACGTTCTCGTCGTAGCGCGCGGCTCGCACCTCGACCGTGATGGTCTTGGTCTTGCCGGCCTGCGCGCTCTGTGGCACGACGAGCTTCGTGATGGAGATGTCATGGGTTCGGACCGTGACCGTCGTCCACGACGTCCCGGTGCGGCCATCGACCATCCGGGCGGTCATCGTGACGATGTAGTCGCCGTCTGCGAGGTAGCGGTGGCTCGGTCCGAACGCATCGGCCGACCCGCCGTCGCCGAAGTCCCAGTGCACCGACTCGATCGGGAACGCGGCCGGATCGAAGACGTGCGCTGAGAACTGGACCGTGTCGTAGGAGCTCGGGTCGAACGGCGAGTACATCGCGGCTGTGCTGATGCTTGGGGCCTCGCTCAGCGACAAGCCGAGCAGGCCGCCGCAGCAGACGTTCCCGTTGTGACCGACCTGGAGGAGGTACGTCGTCCCGGCCTCTGCCTGGAAGATGAGCCGGTCGAAGGAGCGTGTCCCGGCCACCTCCTCGAGCGCCGCGAGGGAGTTCCCGGTGTAGACGTGGACCTCGCCGCAGCAGTTCGACCCCTGTACGAGGAGGGGGCCGCTCGAGCTCGCCTCGTAGGCCCACCACGCGGTTCCGAGGAACGAAGCGGGCTCGTCAGTCTCGACGGTTGCGGCGAGCATCGGAACGACGTCTGAATACGGCAGCGCCGCGACGTCCTTGGCGTCCGCGAACGCGTCGTTCTGAGGTGGCGGAACGGCAGAGACGTCGAGGTCGGCGAACGCCGAACCGCCCGAGCTGTCGCCGGCCTGGACGTAGTAGATGCTGCCGCCTTGCGCGTTGAGGATCGTCGAGCCGCCGAAGAGGCAACCTTCGAAGGAGAGGTTGTTGATCCCTCCGAACGAACGCCACAGCGTCATGACGACGCCGGGTGAGCTCCCGCTCATGTCGATCGTGACCGGCGTCGTGGAGGACGGCGCAAGTCGGTACCACACGGAGCGGGTCTTGAAGTTGCAGAACTGCGGCTCGCTCACTTCGGTGGTCGAGCCCTCGAGATCCGTCGTGGCCGTGAACGGCAGCGAGATGTCGGCGGCCGAAGCAAAGTCGTCGTTCGAGGGTGGGGCGGCGCTTCCGGCGCTCGGCAGGGCGAGCGCGAGGGCCGCGAAGACGAAAACGAGTGCTGAGCGCACGGTGCCTCCTCCTTTGGTTCGAGTGTCCTCGCCAGGGTCGGCGCCTGCGCTCAAGAAACGATCAAGCCGGTCATGGAAATCGTCCATCGCACGTGAGAAAGTGCGGAGGCACACGAGGCACTGAGGGACGACATGGACGGAGCGCACGGGGCAGGCACCCCAGAGCTCGAGGTACGGCTCCTCGGCCCGATCGAGGTCGAGCGAGACGGGGAGCCGGTCGCGTTGGGGGGCCAGAAGCCCCGCACGCTCTTCGCTGTCCTCGCGCTCGAGCCGGGACGGGTCGTCTCCGTCGATCGCCTCGTCGAGGCGCTGTGGCCGGGAGATCCGCCCGACACCGCGGGTCACGCCGTCCAGGTCTACGTCTCCCAGCTGCGCAAGGCGCTCGGGCCTGCCATCGCGACACGTGCGCCCGGGTACGTCCTCGAGCTCGAGCCGGAACGGGTCGACGCGCATCGCTTCGCACGTCTCGCGCAGGAGGGGCGCGCCGCGCTCGAGGGCGGCGAGCCGGAGTCCGCCGAGGTCGCGCTCCGTGAGGCGCTCGCGCTCTGGCGCGGGCCTGCGCTCGCGGACTTCCTCTACGAGCCGTTCGCGCAGACGCAGATCGCGCGCCTCGAGGAGCTGCGGACGGTCGTCGTCGAGGAGCGCATCGAGGCCGACCTCGCGCTCGGCCGGCACGTCGAGCTCGTCTCGGAGCTGGAGGCGCTCG
>DASTWH010000305.1:0-2555 GCA_035758735.1 Gaiellaceae bacterium | reverse complement strand
AAGTCGCGCTCGCGCAGCGCGCCGAGGCGCTCGGCGACCGGCATCCCCACGATCGCGCACCTTACGCACACCACGGCGTACGCTCCGCCCGTGCTCTTCGGCGCGCACGTCTCGGCCGCGGGCGGGATCTCGACGGCGATCGACCGGGCCGCCGAGCTCCGCTGCGACGCGGTGCAGGTCTTCACGCAGAGCCCGCGGATGTGGAAGCCGACCGCGCACGCGGACGACGAGCTGGCGCGGTTCCGGGAGCGGCGGCGCGAGACGCGGATCCGCTACGTCGTCTGTCACGCGCTGTACCTCGTGAACCTCGCGACGACCGACCGCGAGATGCACGCGAAGTCGATGACGGCGATGCGGGCGTCGCTCGAGACCGCCGCCGCGATCGAGGCCGACGGCGTCGTCTTCCACCTCGGCTCGCACCTCGGCGCCGGCCTCTCGAAGGGCCTCGCGCGCGCCGTCCCTGCCCTCCGCGAGCTCCTCGAGCTGACCGACGACCGGCTCTGGCTCCTGCTCGAGAACTCCGCCGGTGCGGGCGGGACGATCGGGCGCTCGACGGACGAGCTCGCCGACGTGGTCGACCGACTCGACGGGCATCCCCGCCTCGGGATCTGCCTGGACTCGTGCCACTGGTGGGTCTCCGGCGTGGACGTGACCGATCCGGACGCGCTCGACGCCGCGATGACGCGCCTCGACGAGACGATCGGCCTCGACCGGCTCCGGTGCCTCCACGTGAACGACGCCGACGCCGCGCTCGGGTCGAACCGCGACCGGCACGCGTCCCTCGAGGTCGGGACGATGGGCGCGGGTCTCGGGACGTTCCTCGCCCACCCGGCCGCGCAGCAGCTCCCCGCGATCCTCGAGACCGCGGGGCCGGACGGCACCTACGTCGGCGAGCTGGCGCTCCTGAAGAAGCTGCGAAGCAACGGACGGCGCCGCCGGCCGGCCAACTGGCGCTGAGCTCGATCCGGCTCGCGAAGCCGGAATCCGCCGAGCGGATTCCCGCCGCTGATCCCCGCCCTCCGGGCGGGGCAGACCCCTGAAGGCGCCCGCTTCGCGGTCGCACTGCCTCGGTGTCTCAGGCGGCGCTCTTGCTCAGAGCTCTGCGAAGACTCTGAAGCTGGGGCGCTCGAGCGGGAGCTCGAAGAACTCGGGGTTCCGGCAGCCGACCTCGTCCTCGCGGTGCTCGTAGCACGCCGAGATGCCCGACCGGCACATCGGCAGGGGCGTGCGCCGCGCCTTGACCGCGCCGAAGCCCTCGCTGCGCGCCTCGAGCTCGCCGAGGAGGTCGAGGTCGATCTCGACGTCGAAGACCTTCTGCAGGCAGCCCATGTACGTGTGGCCCCAGGCCTCGTAGGCATAGACGAACGGGCAGCTGCGCGCGATGCACGCGCCGGGGTACACGACGCGGTCGCAATGCACCTCGCAGCGCCGGCATTCGACCTCGTCCTGTGGCCGCAGCGGGATCCGTGCGGTCTCGGCGGGGGAGGGTGCGAGGTCGGGCATGGCTGGATGGTCGCAATCCCGAGGCCGCCTGCGCAAGACTTGACGTGCCGTCCGGGAACGGGTAGTCCGCGCGCCGCGCATGACCGTCCGGAGCGTGTGGCGTGCGTCGGTAGGGTGCGTCCTCCGTGGTCCGCCGCATCCTCTTCGCCCTTCTTGCGCTCGGGCCGCTCACGATCGCGCTCCACTACCTCACGGACCTCGGCGAGACCGCCGAGTTCGTCCTCGCCGCCGCATCCCTGATCCCGCTCGCATGGCTGATCGGCGAGGCGACCGAGCACGCGGCCGAGCACACGGGCCCGGGGATCGGCGGCTTTCTCAACGCGACGTTCGGGAACGCACCAGAGCTGATCATCGCGCTGCTCGCCGTCAACCAGGGGCTGACGGAGGTCGTGCGCGGCTCGCTGACCGGCTCGGTCGTCGGGAACCTGCTGCTCGTCCTCGGCTTCTCGCTGCTCGCCGGCCCTCGAGGCGCGCTCGACCGCTGGTCGAGCCTCCTCTCCTTCGCGCTCATCGCGGTCGCGATCGTCCTCTTCCTGATCCCGTCGATTCCCTCGTGGAGCGGCGATCCCGACCGTGACCTGATCGTCTACCTCTCCATCCCGATCTCGATCGCCCTGCTGATCGTCTACCTCGTCGCGACGGTGATCTCGCTGCGGCGCCACGGTCAGATGCACGTTGCGAGCGACGAGGCGATCACGAGCTGGAGCTTCAAGACGGCGCTGATCGTCCTCGGCCTCGCGACGGTCATCACGGCGCTCGTCGCCGAGATCCTCGTCGGCTCGCTCGAGGTCTTCGCCGAGAAGATCGGCGTGTCCGAGTTCTTCGTCGCGGCCGTGATCGTCGCGATCGTCGGGAACGCGGCCGAGCACGGCGGCGCCGTGGTGGTCGCCGCCCGCGGGAAGATCACGCTCGCCGCCGAGATCGCGCTGGCCTCCGCTGCGCAGGTCGCCGTGTTCCTCGTTCCCGCCGTCTGCCTCATCGCGCTTCTGATCGACCCGCTCGCGCTCGGCTTCCGCGTCGTCGAGATCCTCGCGCTGACCGTCGGCCTCCTC
>DASTWH010000179.1:0-2341 GCA_035758735.1 Gaiellaceae bacterium | reverse complement strand
ACCCAGGCGGCTGCCATGGTGCCGACCAGCTGCTCGAGCGTCGTGCGGCGGGTGCCGAACTCGTCGACGAGGGCGAAGATCGCCTCGGAGTCGACGGTCATCTCGGGCTCCTCGCGTGCGATCTCGTAGCGTGCGAGCAGGTCGTCGTCGTTGGCGATGATCCCGTTGTGCACGCCCGTGACCCGGCCGTGGCGCACCGGGTGGTTGTTGGCGGGGACGGTGGGGTGGCCCTTCGTGTAGTCGCGCACGTGCACCAGCACCTGTGTCGCGTCCGGGGGGACGACGATTGCGTCGAGGAGCGCGCTGGCGCCCGTCTGCTGCTTGTGCACCTCGAGCGCGCCGGCGGTGCGGTGTGCGTAGCCGACGGCATCGGCGCCCCGCTCGGCGATCCCGGCGAGGAGTGCCTGGGCAGCAAACGTCCGGCTCATGCTCGAGCCGGAACCGAAGCTGTACCCCGCGATGCCGCACATTTCCGTTCGCCTTTCGCGCCGTTTGCGCCTTTGAAAGACCGTAGTCGGACATTCGTGAGGAAGGTGTACGGATCCTGGCCAGTCCATCCTCGACTTTGGGCCAGGATCGTCCCCCACGAAAAATGCCTCATGAGGGGGACGCGGATTGCCGATGGTGCAATCGTGGAGACGAATGCAGCCGAGCCGCTCTTCGATGCGCAGAGCGAGGCCTTCGAGGAAGCGGAGACCACCGGCGCGGTGCAGGACCCGCTCAAGCTGTACGTCCGCGCGATCGGCGACGGGCGCCTGCTCACCGCCGCGGAGGAGCGCGAGCTCGCACGTCTGAAGGACGAGGGCGACGAAGGCGCCCGCCGCAAGCTGGTCGAGTCGAACCTCCGGCTCGTGATGTCGATCACGCGGAACTACACGCGTGCCGACGTCGCGCTGCTCGACCTCATCCAGGAGGGCAACCTCGGGCTCATGCGCGCCGTCGACAAGTTCGACTGGACGATGGGCTTCAAGCTCTCGACGTATGCGACGTGGTGGATCCGGCAGGCCGTCCAGCGGGCGCTGGCGGAGCAGAGCAGGACGATCCGTCTCCCCGTCCACATCGCCGACCAGGTGCGCCGCGTGCAGCGGGCGCGCCGGACGCTCGGCCAGGAGCTGAGCCGTGACCCGACGTTCGACGAGATCGCGGCGGAGACCGAACTCACCCCGAAGCGCGTCCACGAGCTGCTCGAGCTGGTGCAGGACCATGTCAGCCTCGAGACGCCCGTCGGCGACGGCGAGAGCGTGATGAGCGACCTGATCGAGGACGTCAACGCCGCCGGGCCCGAGGCCGAGACTGCGCTCCGGCTCCGGTCGACCGAGCTCGCCCGTGCAATGGCCCAGCTGAAGCCGCGCCTCCAGCGCGTGCTGATCCTCCGCTACGGCCTCGACGGCACGAACGGCAGGACGCTCGAGCAGGTGGGCGTCGAGCTCGGCATCACCCGCGAGCGCGTCCGGCAGCTCGAGACGCGCGCGCTCCGCGAGCTGCGCAACGTCGCGCCCTCGCTCGAGCTGTATCTGCGGACGTAGCCTCGTCGGACACTGCATCGGCGACCCTCGGTCGCCTTCGCTTCTGAGTCCCGCTAGCCGAAACTAGGGCTGCACGGCCTGCATCTCGCGCAGGAGCGAGAGGCGGCGGAGGGAGTCCAGCTCGATCTGGCGCACGCGCTCGCGGGTCAGCCCGAGGCGCTTGCCGATCTCCTCGAGCGTCCGCGGCTCGCGGCCGTCGATCCCGTAGCGCATCGTCACGACCTCGCGCTCGCGCTCGGGGAGGGAGAGGAGCGCCTGGCGCAGCGTCTGGCGCCGGAGCTCGACGTCGACGGTCTCCTCGGGAAGCGGCTCGTCGCCCGCCACGAAGTCCCCGAAGACGGCGTCCTCGTCGTCGCCCACCGGCGCGTCGAGGCTCGTCGACGCACGGGCCGCGGCGCGCACCTCGAGCACCTGCTCGGGCGTCACCGACGCCTCGTCCGCGATCTCCTCGATCGTGGGCTCGCGTCCGAGCTGCGTCCAGAGCGAGCGCTCGGCGCGATTGATCTTCTGCATGCGCTCCACGATGTGCACGGGCATCCGGATCGTGCGCGCCTTGTCCGCGAGGGCGCGGGCGACCGCCTGTCGGATCCACCAGGTCGCGTACGTGGAGAACTTGAAGCCGCGCCGCCAGTCGAACTTCTCGACGGCGCGGATGAGGCCGAGCGTGCCCTCCTGGATCAGGTCGAGGAAGGGGAGACCCTGGTTCCGGTAGTTCTTGGCGATCGAGACGACGAGCCGCAGGTTGGACTGGATCATCTGCGCCTTCGCCTCGGCGTCGCCGCGCTCGATCCGCTTCGCGAGCGCGACCTCCTGGG
>DASTWH010000164.1:0-3632 GCA_035758735.1 Gaiellaceae bacterium | reverse complement strand
TCGCGCAGCTGCTCGAGCGTGGCGAGGAGACGCGCGTTGTCGCGCTGATGCAGTCCGATGGACGGCTCGTCGAGGATGTACAGCACGCCGACGAGCTGCGAGCCGATCTGCGTGGCGAGGCGCAGGCGCTGAGCCTCACCGCCCGAGAGCGTCTTCGCCGCCCGGTCGAGCTGGAGGTAGCCGACACCGACGTTCTCGAGGAACATCAGCCGCTCGCGCACCTCCTTCAGGATGCGCCGGCCGATCAGCTCCTCCGTCTTCGTCAGCTCGAGCTCGTCGACGAAGCGGAGCGCGCGGGCGACGGACATCTGCGTGAACCCGTGGATCGAGAGCCCGCCGATCGTGACCGCGAGCACCTCCGGCTTCAGCCGCGCGCCCCCGCACTCCGGGCAGGGACGGAAGCTCATGTACTCCTCGATGCGATCGCGCGCATGCGAGGAGTCCGTCTCGCGGTACCGGCGCTGGAGGTTGTCGAGGAGCCCCTCGAACGCCATCGTGTACTGGCGCTTGCGGCCCATCCGGTTGCGATACGTGACGAAGATCTTCTCGTCGCCGGTCCCGTGCAAGAACCGGTCCTGCTGCTCCGTCGTCAGGTCGCGCCACGGCACGTCGAGCGGGATCTCGTAGCGCTCGGCGATCGCCTCGATCACCGAGTCGTAGAAGCTCTGACTGCCGATCGTCCAGGGGACGAGGGCGCCCTCCTCGATCGAGAGCGACGTGTCCGGGACGAGGAGGTCGGGGTCGATCTCGAGCTGCGCGCCGAGACCCGTGCAGCGGGGGCACGCCCCGTGCGGCGAATTGAACGAGAAGACACGCGGCTCGAGCTCGGCGAGCGAGACACCGTGGTCAGGACACGCGAAGTTCTCGGAGAACGTGAGCTCGCCACCGTCGAGGACGTCGATGACGACGAGCCCTTCGGCGAGCGAGGTCGCCGTCTCGATCGACTGGGTGAGCCGCTGTCGCAGGTCCGCCTTCATCACGAGCCGGTCGACGACCACCTCGATCGTGTGCTTGAACTTCTTGTCGAGGACGATGTCCTCCTCGAGCAGGCGTTGCTCGCCGTCGACCTTCACGCGGGTGAAGCCGTCGCGGCGCAGCTCCTCGAGGACGTCCTTGTACTCGCCCTTGCGGTCGCGAACGACCGGCGCGTTCACGGTGAACCGCGCCCCCTCGTCGAGCCGCAGCACCTGCTCGACGATCTGGTCGAGCGACTGACCCGCGATCGGGCGGCCGCAGATCGGGCAGTGCGGCCGCCCGATGCGCGCATACAAGAGACGCAGGTAGTCGTAGATCTCGGTCACCGTGCCGACGGTGGATCGCGGGTTCCGCGACGTCGTCTTCTGGTCGATCGAGATCGCGGGCGAGAGCCCGTCGATCGAGTCGACGTCCGGCTTCTCCATCATCTGCAGGAACTGCCGCGCATACGCCGAGAGCGACTCGACGTACCGACGCTGACCCTCGGCATAGATTGTGTCGAACGCGAGCGAGGACTTCCCGGAACCGGACAGCCCCGTGACGCAGACGAGCGCGTTCCGCGGGATGCGGACCGTGATGTTCTTCAGGTTGTGCTCGCGCGCCCCGTGGACGACGAGCGCCTCGGTCTGGCTCATAGAGCGGGCATTGTACCGAGGCGAACAGATGTTCGGTAGGCCCGAGGCCGTCGCCGACCTCGGGCCGATTGGCGCGCGTGGCGCCCGACGTCTCTACGGATAAGGAGTCGTCGTGGTCGTCGTCTCCGTCGGCCCGGAGGTTGTCCCACCATCGTCGCCGCCGGATGTCTCGGACGCCTTCACCTGGCCCCGAATCTCACCGCCGGCGTTCTTCGCCGTGTGGACGTTGACGTACGTCCGGCCGAGCTCGATCGACCGCAGCTGCCTGTGCGAGATGGTCGTCGTGCCGCGTTGACCACTCCTGCACGGCCCGCACAGCGGAACCATGACGGCGCCGGCCTTACCGACTCTGCCGACGTGGATGTGCGCGGCGATCGCGAGACCGGAAAGCTTCGAGAACGTCAGACGCCACGAAAGCCTTGCTCGATCGTTCGACTGCTCGACTGCGGTGCCCGAGAAGAGACCTGTGGCACCCACCCGCACGCCGGTCGGCTTCGGCACTTCGAAGCGGGCCTTGAGGTTGGCGGTGAGCTTGTACGCGTCCTTCTGCTGTGCCGCGAGCGCGAACCCGGCCACGAATAGCGCAGCCCCGATCGCGACCGCGAGGAATGACTTCAGCATTGCTCCTCCCGACGTTGCCTACACCCTGTCCTTCGTGGAGAGGGGTCGGTCGGTTTGGGGCGCTAGCGACGTGCCGCGCGCCAGCGGCCGAAGATGAGGCCACCGACAGTGAAGCCCAGCCCGAACGTGCCGAGCGCGAAGGCGCCGATCGCGATGAACTTGCGCCAGAGCGAGAGACGCTGCCAGCGCCCGATCGCCTCCTCTTCCTCGGCCGACAACGGCTCGCCGCGCCGCTGCTTCCGCGCGGCGCCGCCCGCCCGCAGGCCGAGGTAGATGTCGTCGAACAGTTCCGGCGACTCGTCCGCCACGGCGCGAGTGTACCCCGCCCCTCGGCGGTGACCGCAACCCCGCAGCGGCACGCAGGCACCGCTGTAAAGTCCCCGCGCGATGGAGACGGCGCTCCCCGAGCTGAAGCATCGCCTGGCCAGGCTGACCGACCTTCGCAGGACCGAAGCCGTGCTGGCGTGGGACATGCAGGTGTTCATGCCTCCGGGAGGCACGCCCACGCGCGCGGCGCAGCTCGGGACGCTCGAGGAGCTGATCCACGAGCGGGTCGTCGACGACCGCTTCGGCGAGCTCTTCGACGAGTTGGAGCCCTACGCGGAGTCGCTGCCCTACGACTCCGACGATGCCTGTCTCATCCGCGTCGCCCGCAGGGACTGGGATCGCGCCCGCCGAGTGCCGACGGAGCTCGCCGTCGAGTTCGCCGAGGCGGCGGCCGAGTCCTACGAGGTGTGGGTCAGGGCGCGCGAGAACTCGGACTTCGCCGCGTTCCGCCCCTCCCTCGAGCGGATCATCGACCTCCGGCGCCGGTACATCGAGTGCTTCGCGCCGTACGACGACGCCTACGACGTGCTCCTCGAGGACTACGAACCGGGTATGCGGACGTCCGAGATCCGCGAGATCTTCGCGGTGCTCACGCCGGCCCTGCGCGAGCTCGTCGCCGCGCGAGCGACCACCGAGGAGGACGCGTTCATGCGGGGCCCGTTCCCTGTCCCCGCGCAGGATGCGCTCTCGCGCGAGCTCTGCGAGGCGTTCGGCGCAACGTGGGATCAGTTCCGGCTCGACACCACCGTGCATCCGTTCGAGATCACGTTCGGGCTCGGGGACATCCGCCTGACCAGCCGCTACTCGGAGCACGACCTGCTCTCGCTCTTCACCGCGATGCACGAGTGCGGTCACGGGCTCTACGAATGGGGGGTCAGCCCCACGCTCGAGCGGACGCCGTTGTGCATGGGCGTGTCCGCGACGCTGCACGAGTCGCAGAGCCGCCTCTGGGAGAACGTCGTCGGGCGCTCGCTCCCGTTCTGGCGCTGGTTCTATCCGCGCCTCCAGGAGACGTTTCCCGGCCCCCTCGGCGCCGTCTCGCTCGAGGACTTCCACCGCGCGGTGAACCGGGTC
>DASTWH010000086.1:0-3099 GCA_035758735.1 Gaiellaceae bacterium | reverse complement strand
TGGATCGCCTAGACTTCAAGACGGGCGACTGAAAGCCTGCGACCAATGGCTAGAGGCGACGATCCACAGCTTGCGCTCGGCGCAGCGATCCGCGAGCTACGAACCAGGCGTAGCGTGACGCAAGAGGACTTGGCGCACGATGCCGGCGTGACCGTAGGAACGCTCTCGTTGATCGAGCGTGGCCAGTCGAACCCGGCGTGGGGCACGGTCAAGCGGATTGCGGCGGCGCTCGACACGAAGGTCAGCGATCTGGCGAAGCGTGCTGAGCGCGCCGGAGGGTGAGCTAGCCTCGTTCTCATGCCTCGCTCGCCCGATGACCGCCCCAAGCAGCAGACGCAGCCCAAGGGCAGGAAGCGGTCGGGCGAGCCGCATGAGCCCATCGAGATCCCGGTCCCGACTCGGGGCGAGTTCGATGCGGCTATCGATCGGGTTGCTCCGCCAGCAGGTCGTAGACCCCCTGGCGAGAGAGATCAGCTTCCCGAGCAATCCGACTGATCGAGACGCCCGCATCCCGGGCCTCGATGCAATAGCGGCGAAGGTCGGCCGTCGCGCGGCTCCGAGCCTCGGATGCCTCCTGCCGTAGACGGGCGGCATCCCGGATTCCGGCGACGGCCTGCTCGGCGTTGCTCATAACGTGGCCTCGGCAAGTAGCTGCTTGAACAGGGGGCCAGATCGGCGCTGGGCGTTGTGCCGCCAGGTGTACTCGTCCAGGTAAGACTGGAGCCAGTGGTCGGAGATGTGCTTGTAGGTGCCGCGCATCCCGGTCTTGAGATTGCCGAAGAACCCCTCGATGGTGTTGGTGTAGATCGTGCCGTCCACGTACTGGCCTGCGGAGTGGTTGATGACGCGGTGGTCAAGGAACTCGCGGCGCAGCGGCCGATATGCGGCCCAGTCGTCGGTGATGAGGAACGCCGACGGGTTGACGTGGGTACGAACCGCTCGACTAAGCGCCGGTCCTCGCCGCGACGGGATGATCCGCATACGGACCGTCCCGCCGCGCTCGATCATCCCGAGCAGCGTTGTCTTGTTCTCGCGGAACCGCGCGGCTTCCGAAGGCGTGAGCTTCTTGCGCGGCTTGCCGCCCCACGAGGTCTCGTCAACCTCCACGTCGCCGGCAAGCTGCTCGCCGTCCTGGTCGTTCATCAGCTCGGTGCGGATCTTGTTCATCATCCGCCAGGCTGTCTTGTACGAGACGCCCAGCTCGCGCTCGAGCTGCTTGGCGGAGATCCCGCAGCGAGTGCTAGTCATGAGGTACAGCGCGTGGAACCACAGGCGCAGCGAGGTCGAGGACTTCGCGAAGATCGTGCCGGCCGTTGGGTGGACGTGGTGTCCGCAGCCGGTACATGTCCACGACTGGCGTCCCTGCGCGGTCGCGTAGCGCCTGAAGCGCCGCTCCTGGTCGCACTTCGGGCAGTGCGCGTTCTCACCGTCAGGCGAGTATCGCGAGCGCCACAGATGCTCAAGGCAGGCCCCGTCGTCGGGGTAGTCCCGTAGGAACTCGGTGACCGAGTAGTCGGAGTCCGACGACTGCGCGCGGGTCGGGGCATGTCGGTTGGCCGGCGGCACGCATGTAAAGCTACTTGACAGTCCGGACGGTGTCAAGTCTATTGACAGGAGGTCGCGTTGACAGCGAGAATGCGGCTACCAGTGAAGGCCGCGAGATCCGACCAGGCAGAATGAGTGCGTGATGACCGTCCGCGTTGATGCCAGCCCAGACGTACTCCTGTGGGCAATCGGAAGGGCGCATCAGAGCCCCGGTGACCTTGTCGAGCGCTCGCCTGCGTTGGGGGGCTGGCTGAGCGGCGAGAAGCAGCCAACGCTTAAGCAGCTGGAGAAGTTCGCTCGGAGCGTCCACGTGCCGGTCGGCTACCTCCTGCTCTCCGAGCCCCCGGACGAGCCTGTGCCCGTCCCTGACTTTCGACGCCGGGGTGGGGAGAGTGTCCCCGACCGACCGAGCGCCGACCTGCTCGACACCATCTACCTCTGCGAGCGGCGCCAGGACTGGTACCGCGAGTTCGCGCGCCGTACAAACGCCGAGCCCCTCCCGTTCGTCGGCTCGTTGACGCTCGGCGACCCGTCGGTCGCTGCGGCTGGACAGATGCGCGAGCCCCTAGGGCTCGGGCTCGACCGCCGCGCCGAGTACGGCAGTTGGACCGAGGCCTTACGAGGCACTGTCGAGGCCGCCGAGGCGACTGGCGTGCTCGTGATGGTCAACGGCGTCGTGGGAAGCAACACCCACCGCAAGCTTGATCCCGACGAGTTCGGCGGGTTCGCTCTCGTGGACCCAATCGCGCCGATCGTCTTCATCAACGGCGCTGACACAAAAGCGGCCCAGTTCTTCACGCTCGCTCACGAGCTCGCGCACATATGGCTCGGCGAGTCGGCCATCACGACGACTCCGCTCAGGCGTACCGGCGACTTCGACGTAGAGCGTTGGTGCAACGCGGTCGCCGCGGAGTTGCTCGTGCCGATGGGGTCCTTCCGGGCCGAGTTCCGGCCAGATGCCGACCTAGCGACCGAGCTTCAGCGACTCGCGCTGCGCTACCGCGTCAGCACGCTTGTTGTTCTGCGGCGAGCACGGGATGCGGAGTTCCTGTCTTGGGGCACCTACCGCGCGGCATACGAGGCTGAGGTGGACCGCCTCGACGGGCTCAAGCCGAAAAAGCCTGGCGGCCACTTCCATAACACCCAGCCGGTTCGGACGAGCCGCCGGTTTGCCAGAGCCGTCATCACCAGCACGTTGGAGGGCGACACCCTCTACCGCGATGCGTTCGCGCTTCTCGGGCTTAAGAAGACCGCGACGTTCGAGGAGATGAGTCGAAGGCTGGGGGTCGCTTGACGTACCTCGTCGACTCGGACGTGCTCATCCAGGCGAAGAACCGGCACTACCCGTTCGATGTCTGTCCGGGCTTCTGGGACTGGCTCGATTCGGCCCACAAGGCCGGGACGATCTTCAGCGTGGCGAAGGTTCACGACGAGCTATGTGACGGAGCGGACGAGCTAGCCGAATGGGCGAAAGCCCGCGATTCGTTCTTCCTGGACCCCGACGACGATGTCCTAGCGAGCATGACCGACGTAGCGCAGTGGGTGACCACGTGC
>DASTWH010000210.1:0-11750 GCA_035758735.1 Gaiellaceae bacterium | reverse complement strand
GCCGGTGCGTCCGACCTCGAGCTGGACCAGTCGACGCTCGACGAGATCGACGATGCGGTCGCAGCGAGCGGCGCAGGCTCCGACACACCGCCACAACCGCCGCCGCACGTTCTGTCAGCGGCGCGACGGCTGGAGGCCGAGTGAGGCTCGGCCTCCTCTCGACCGCCGACATCAACCGCAAGGTGATCCCCGGGGGTCGCGCCTCGGAGAAGGTCGACCTCGTCGCGGTCGCGAGCCGCGAGCAAGGGCGTGCCGAGGAGTACGCGAGGACGTGGGAGATCGAGCGCGCGTACGGCTCGTACGAGGCGCTGCTCGAGGACCCGGAGATCGACGCCGTCTACATCTCGCTCCCGAACACGATGCACCGCGAGTGGTCGATCCGCTCGGTCGAGGCCGGCAAGCACGTCATCTGCGAGAAGCCCTTCAGCAAGCGCCCCGCCGACGTCGAGGTTGCGTTCGACGCGGCCGATCGCGCCGGCCGCCTCCTCACGGAGGCCTTCATGTACCGGCACAACCCGCAGACGGCGAAGCTCGCCGAGCTCGTGCGGGACGGGGCCGTCGGAGAGCTCCGCGTCGTCCGCTCGGCGTTCAGCTACTCGCTGTACGACACGGAGAACATCCGCCTGCGCACCGACGTCGAGGGCGGGAGCCTGATGGACGTCGGCTGCTACTGCGTCAGCGGGTCGAGGCTCCTGGCAGGTGAGCCGGAGACGGTCCACGGCCAGGCGTACATCGGGCCGAGCGGAACGGACTGGGTGTTCACCGGGGCCATGCGCTTCCCCGGAGACGTCCACGCGTTGTTCGACTGCGGGACGTGCCTGCCAGGACGCGACGAGCTCGAGGCGATCGGCACCGAGGGGTCGCTCTTCCTGGACGACCCATGGCACTGCAACGAGCCCGTCATCGAGCTCCGGCGCGACGACGGCACGGAGGAGATCCGCCTCGATCCCACCGACTCGTACCGACTCGAGCTGGAGAACCTCGCGGCCGCGATCGCGGGAGACGCCCCTCTCCTGCTCGGACGCGAGGACGCGCTCGGCCAGGCCCGCACGATCGAGGCGCTCTTCCGGTCGGCGGAGACCGGAACGCCGACGCGGCTCTAGGCCGTGACCGTGCTGACCGCCTTCGCCGAGGTCGGCGTCGTTCCCGTCGTCGAGCTGACGGATCCGGGCCAGGCCGCGCCCCTGCTGGACGCCCTCACGGGAGGCGGGTGCGCCATCGCCGAGATCACGCTCCGCACGGACGCGGGTCTCGAGGCGATTCGGACGCTTCGCCGATCGCACCCCGACGCGCTGATCGGCGCGGGAACGGTGCTGACGCTCGACGCGGCCGCCCAGGTCGTCGAGGCCGGCGCCAGATTCGTCGTGTCGCCCGCGACGAATCCCGAGCTGATCGCGTTCTGCCGCTCGGCGGGTGTGCCAGTCTTCCCGGGTGCGGCCACTCCCACCGAGGTCGACGCCGCCGTCCGGGCCGGAGCCGACGCGGTCAAGTTCTTCCCGGCCGAGGCGATGGGTGGGATCCCGGTCCTGAAGGCGTTCGCAGGGCCCTTCCGTGAGGTCTCGTTCGTACCGACGGGCGGCATCAACGAGTCGAATCTCGCCGACTACCTCAGGGTGCCCAACGTCCTCGCGTGCGGCGGGACCTGGCTGGTCGCCCCGACGCTCCTCGCGGAGGAGCGGTTCGACCGCATCGAGGCGCTCACGCGAGAGGCGGTCGAGATCGCGGCACGCGCGCGAGCGGGAGCGGGAGCGGCAGCGTGACCGCAGGCCTCCAGCTGCGCGAGGCGGCCGACTGCCGGTGGGATCTCGTCGCGCTCGGCGAGGTGATGCTCAGGCTGGACCCCGGAGAAAGCCGGATCTCTACGACGCGCACCTTCCGCGCCTGGGAGGGAGGCGGCGAGTACAACGTCGCACGCGGCCTGCGGAAGTGCTTCGGGCTGCGCACCTCGGTCGTCACCGCACTCGCCGACAATCCCGTCGGGCGCCTCGTCGAGGACCTCGTCCTCCAGGGTGGCGTCGACACGAGCCACATCGCGTGGGTGCCCTACGACGGGGTCGGGCGCACCGTACGGAACGGGCTGAACTTCACCGAGCGAGGGTTCGGCGTGCGTGGAGCCGTGGGCTGCTCCGACCGCGGCCACACGGCCGTCTCGCAACTGCGGCCCGGCGAGATCGACTGGAGCTCGCTGTTCGAAGGCGAGGGCTCACGCTGGTTCCATTGCGGCGGCATCTTCGCCGGGCTCTCCGAGTCGACGGCCGACGTCGCGGACGAGGCGATGCGGGCTGCGCGCAAGGCCGGCGCCATCGTGTCCTACGACCTCAACTTCCGTCCGTCCATCTGGCAGGCGGTCGGTGGCTCCGAGCGGGCGGTCGAGATCAATCGCGGGCTCGCCGCGCACGTCGACGTGATGTTCGGCAACGAGGAGGACTTCAGCGCCGCTCTCGGCTACGAGATCGAGGGCGTCGGTGAGGCCTACGACGAGCTCGACTCCGCGAGCTACGCCACGATGCTGGAGCAGGTCGTCGGTGACTACCCGAATCTCAGAGTCGTGGCGACGAGCCTGCGCCGCGTCAGGTCGGCGTCCGTCAACGACTGGGGCGGCCTCGTCTTCGCCGACGGGCGCGTCCACGAGGCGACGTTGCGGCGGGACCTCGAGATCCTCGATCGAGTGGGCGGGGGCGACTCCTTCGCCTCCGGGCTGATCTACGGGATTCTCAGCGACCTCTCGCTCGAGGAGGCACTCGCGTACGCGGTCGCGCACGGCGCGCTGGCCATGACGACGCCAGGCGACACCTCGATGGCGACGCTCGCCGAGGTCGCGCGGCTCGCCGCCGGGGGCAGCGCCCGCGTCCAGCGCTAGCGGACGCCTAGCCCGACACCTCGAAGTCGCCGTTCATCGTGCTCGCATGCGGGTCGCACTGGAAGTGGTACGAGCCGGCCTCGAAGGTCACCGTCCACGACTCGGTTCCCGTGCCGCCGACGTCCGTCGTCTCGTCGACGCCGGGACCGGTGAGGTGGAAGTTGTGGATGTCGGACTGATCGTTCACCTCGATCGTGTATTCGCCTGCAGACAGTGTCGAGACGGCTGCGCCGTTCGCGTCGGTGAGGCTGATGTCGAAGCCGGGGCCGACGCTCGCGGTGAGCGCGGAGCCAGACGCGGCCGTGGTGTCGGTCGTGGTCTCGCTCGTCGTCGTCGTCTCGGTGGTGGTGCCGGAGCCCTCGTCGTCGCTCCCGCCGCAGCCCGCGAGCGCGAGCGCGAGAACCGCGAGCGCGACGACCGCGCCCAGGTGCGTGCGCTTCATTCCGATCCTCCTTCGTCGCTCAGGGTGACGATACGCCGACCTCGCCAAATCGGTTCGCTCTAGAGTTTCGCGCCATGGACGTGCTCGAGATCGCGCCCGGCCTCTGGCGCTGGACGGCCTACCACGAGGAGTGGCAGGAGGACGTCGGCTGCGTCTACGTCGAGACGGAGGACGGCGTCGTCCTCATCGACCCCCTCGTCCCGGCGACCGACACCGCGAAGTTCTGGAAGGCGCTCGACCGGGACGTGAAGCGCCAGAAGGGCCCGGTGCACGTCTTCATCACGGTCTTCTGGCATGCGCGGAGCGCCGCGGAGATGCGCGAGCGCTACGACGCGCGCATCTGGGCGCCGACGTCGGGCAAGGCGGCCATCGCGCGACGCACGGGCGGCGTCACGGACACCTTCGGGCCGGACGACCCGCTTCCAGGCGGGCTCGAGGCACACCGGACGGCTCGTGCGGCCGAGGTCGTGTACTGGGTCCCCGAGCATTCGGCGCTCGTCACGGGCGACGTCCTCGTCGCCGACGGCAAGGGCGGCGCGAAGATGTGCCCGGAGTCGTGGCTCCCGGCCTCGAAGACGCACCGCGACCTCGCCGCCTCGCTGCGCCCGCTGCTCGACCTCCCGGTCCGTCGCGTGCTCGTCTCGCACGGACGGCCCGTCCTCACGGGCGGGGGTCGCGCGCTCGCCCGCGCCCTCGAGCTCTAGGGCGCTGGAAAGTCCGAACCGCTCACGCGACGGACTTTCCACCGGAACGGCGGTAACGAGAGCCTGACTACACTCGCGCCGATGCTCTGGCTGTGGATCGCCCTCGGCGTCGTCGCGATCCTCCTCGTGCTCGTCGTCGTCGGGTACAACCGACTCGTCCGGCTGCGGAACGAGGTGGCCACCGGGTGGGCGAACATCGAGGTGCAGCTCGAGCGGCGCGGGGACCTCATCCCCAACCTCGTCGAGACGGTCAAGGGCTACGCCGCACACGAGCGCGGAGTGTTCGAGGAGGTGACGAGGGCCCGGGCGGCGCTCCAGCAAGCTGGAGGGCCTGCGGAGGCCGGTGAGGCGAACGACCTTCTCGGCGCCGCGCTGGGCCGTCTCTTCGCCGTCGCCGAGGCGTACCCCGAGCTCCGCGCGTCCGAGAACTTCCTGCGCCTGCAGGACGAGCTGACGGACACCGAGGACAAGATCAGCGCCGCCCGGCGCTACTACAACTCGACGGTCCAGCACTACAACACGGGCATCCAGAGCCTGCCCTGGGTGCTCGTCGCCCGTCTGCTCGGGTTCCACGAGAGGGAGTTCTTCTCGGCCGAGGGCGACACGGCGACACCGCAGGTCTCGTTCACACCGGCCGCGTGACGCTGCAGCAGCAGATCCGGCGGAACCGCCTGCGCAGCAGCATCGTCGTCGTCGGCTTCATCGTGCTCCTCGGCGTCGTCGCCGGGCTGATCGGTGCCGTGCTCGACCTCAGGCTCGGCGTCGTCGCATTGATCGGCTCGGGCCTGTACGCGATCTACGCGATCATCTCCTCCCGCCGCATCGTCGCGCGCATGACCGGCGCGCAGGAGATCGGCCCGGAGCAGCTGCGCCCCCTGAGGCGCCTCGTCGAGAACGTCTCGATCGCCGCCGGCCTGCCGGTGACCCCGGATGTCCGGATCGTCGACGACCCCGCGCCGAATGCATTCGCTGCCGGGATCCGACCGCAGACGAGCTACGTCGGGGTGACGACCGGGCTGCTGCGCGTCATGCCGAAGCGGGAGCTCGAGGCCGTGCTCGCTCACGAGATCTCGCACGTGCGGAACCGCGACACGTACCTCATGACCATGGCGACGATCTTCGCCGGCGTGATCGCGCTCATCGCCGACCTCGGGTTCCGCATGCTCCTGTACGGCGGTGGCCGCTCTCGCCGCGGCGGGGCGCTCGTGATCGTCCTGGCCGTGATCGGGCTCCTGCTCGCGCCGTACGCGGCGCTGCTCCTGAAGCTGAGCCTGTCGCGCCGGCGTGAGTTCCTCGCCGACGCCGGCTCGGCAGAGCTTCTCAACGATCCCGAGGCGATGGCGCTCGCCCTTCGTCGGCTCCAGCAGGACACGACGACGGTCGCGTACGCCGATGCGTCGGTCGCGCATCTCTGGGTGGAGAGCCCGACGAGCCGAGTCGAGTCGGAGCGGCGCGGGGTGCTCGCGCTCTCGAGCCTGTTCGACACGCATCCGCCGATCGAGCAGCGAATCACGGCCCTCGAGGAATCGGGCGGATTCCGGCTCCCCGAGCGACTTCCGCTGGACGAGCCGTTCGCCGTGGAGCTCGGCCTCCACTAGTGCCGACAGGGCGGTTCGCGACAATCGTCTCGTGCGGTTCAGCAATCCGGCATTCGGGTCGATAATGGGGAGGCAGTGAAAGGCCTGCGTATCGGACGGCGCCGTGGGCGCGACAGCGACGTTGCCCTGTCGCCGCTCGAGCTCGCCCTGAAACCGGCGCTCGTCGACGGGCGCTGGCAGATCCCGGATCGGTTCAACTTCACCCGCGACGTCGTCGAGGCGCTGGCCCGCGATCCGAAGCGGAGGGCGCTCACCTCTCTCGGCAACGAGGGCGTCATCGAGCACCGGAACTTCCACGAGATCGCCGACGGAGCCGCCGTCTGGGCGACGACGCTTCGCGATGCGGGGATCAACGCCGGAGATCGCGTGATGGTCGTCGCCGGGACGACCGTCGACTGGCTCGAGATCGTCCTCGGAACGCTGAAGGTGGGCGCTGTCGTCGTCCCGTGCATGCCGTCCGTGACGTCATCGATGCTCGAACGCGTCGTGTCGTCGACCGACGCCGCGCTCGTCGTCGGCGAGCACTCCCTCGAGCCGACCATCGCGCAGATGGGCTTCACGCCCGACGTCCACCTGTTCCAGCCCGGCACGAAGCGGAACTCGAAGGACGTGCCCGAGGCGTCCACGCACGACACCGCATCGCGCGACCTCGCCTTCGTCATCTCCACCCCCGGAGTCGGCGGAACGCGCAAGGACGTCGCACACACGCACGGCTCCATCTTCGCGACGCGCGTCCAGGCCGAGCACTGGCTCGACGTCGGCCGCGGCGACGCCGTCTGGTGCACGAGCGACGCCGCCTCCCCGCTGACCATGTGGAACACGGTCGCCGGTCCGTGGTCGCGCGGCGCCGAGGTCGTCCTCCACGACGGTGCGTTCGAGATCGACGAGCGGCTCGACCTGCTCTTCCGACTCGGGCCGAGCATCCTCTGCCAGTCCCCAGGCGAGTACGCAGCGCTCGCCCAGCACCCGAAGCTCGAGCGCTTCCGGTCCCCGCGCCTCCGCCGCCTCGTCTCCACGGGCGACTTCCTCGATCCCGAGGTCGTGGCCGTGTTCGAGGAGCGCTGGGGCATGACCATCTACGACGGCTACGGGCAGGCAGAGACGAACATCGTCATCGCCAACCTCGCGGACGGCGCGGCGCAGCCCGGCTCGATCGGCCGTGCGCTCCCCGGCCACCACGTTGCGATCATCGACGACCAGGGAAACGAGCTTCCGGCCGGGATCGAAGGCGACCTCGCCGTTCGGGGCCGTCCGCCGACGCTCTTCGCCGGCTACTGGGAGCTCCCGGAGGAGACGAAGTCGGCGTTCCTCGGCGACTGGTACCTGACCGGAGACGTTGCGCAGGTCGACGAGGAAGGGAACTTCACCTTCGTCGGTCGCGCCGAGGACGTCATCACGTCGAGCGGCCGGACGTTCGGCCCCTTCGAGGTCGAGCGGGTGCTGGCGGGGCACGACGCGATCGCGGCAGCCGCGATCGTCGGCATCAGGGACCTCCAGCGCGGCGGCCACTTCGTGCGCGCCTTCGTCGTGCCGCGAGGCGGCCTCGACGGCTCCGAGCAGCTCGAGGCCGAGCTCCGCCAGTACGTCGCCCAGATGCTCCCGGACCAGCAGGTGCCGCGGGAGATCGTGTTCGTCGAGGAGCTCCCGATCATGAGCTGGAAGCTGAGCCGGCACGCGCTCCGCGAGCGGCCCCTCGCAGGTCGCCCGCTGTGGGAGCTTCCCCCGACGTCGGAGCCGGACATGGAGGCCACGACGCCGCTTCCGCCACCGATCGACTCGGAGTTCTCACCGCGGGTCGACCGCGGCCTCGACGTCCCGGCTCCGGTCGCGTTCGTGCCCGAGCCCGAGCCGGCACCCGAGCCTGTCGTGTTCGAGCCGATCCAGGCCATCCCGGAGCCCGTTCCGTTCGAGCCTGCACCTCCTCCCGGGGAGCCCGTGTACGTCGAGCCCGCGCCCGCCCCGGTCGAGCCCGAGCCAGTCGCTCCCACCCCTGAGCCCGAACCCGAGCCCGTCGCGGACGTCGTCCCGGTCGCTGATCCGGAGCCCGTGGTCGAGCCCGAGCCGGAGCCCGTCGTCGAGGTCTTCGCGGTGCCCGAGGCCGAGCCGGTCGCGGAAGCGCTGCCTGTCAGAGAGCCCGAGCCGGAGCCGGTCGTGGAACCGGAGCCCGAGCCGATCCTCGAGGCTGTGCCCGCACCGGAGCCGGTCGTGGAACCGGAGCCCGAGCCGGTCCTCGAGGCTGTGCCCGCACCGGAGCCGGTCGTGGAACCGGAGCCGGTCGTGGCGTCGGAGCCCGAGCCGCTCGCCGCCGAAGCGGAACCCGAGGTCGACGCCCCCGCCGAGCCGACCCCCGAGCCGCCTGCGCTCGTCGTCGTCCCGCAGCCGGAGCCACTCGCCGACCCCGAGCCGGAGCCCGAGCACAAGCCGGAGTTCTCGGTCGTCGACGAGCCCACGTCCTTGCCGGACTACGTCGTGGAGGAATCCGCCGCGCCGACCCCGGTCGTCGTTCCCGAACCGGAGCCCGAGCCGGAGCTTGGGCCACTCCCCGATTTCGTCGTCGAGCCCGGTTCGCAGCCCGAGCCTCCGCCCGCGCCTGTCGAGTCCGCGCTCGAGCCCGAAGAGGAGGAGGATCTCGGCCCTCTTCCGGACTTCGTCATCGATCCGAGCCTCCCGCCGGAGTTGCGACCGGCGTCGCCGGACCCGAAGCCCGAGATCGCGCTGAAGCTCACCGTGGAACTGGCTCCCGAACCGGGTGCCGATTCGACGCAGCCGGTTTCGACCGAGCTGAACTTCCCGTCGGTCACCTCGTTCTCGATCAGCAGCAGCGAACGGAGGAACGACCAAGGTGACCCGGGTGACCGGCGCTCGTCGGGGCGCAGATCGGCGCCGCCGGATCCGGGCAAGGCCAAGCGTGCGAGCCAGCCCGCGGAGCCCGGAGACGAGAGCAGCGGAAACGACTGGATGGCAGGTCTTTCGAACCGGCTGAGCGCCTACAGCCTGTCCGACGAGAGCGAAGTGCACGACGACGACGCCAAGCCGACCGACGCCGACACGGTGGACGAGTCGCCCGACGAGACCGCGGAAGACTGAGCGCGTACGCGCGATAGCCTGCGGCGCGTGCCCGACCAGGCCGCCGTGAGCCTCCTCCGCTGGCTGCGCCGACAGCTCCGCCAGCCGACACCGCAACGCGAGCACCTCGAGGCTGCGATCGACAACGACGATCCGGAGGAGGTGAGACGTCTGGTGGCAGCCGCGCCGTTCACCGACGCGCAGCGCCGCCACGTCGACGGCCTCATCGCCCGCTGGGAGGCGGGTCGTGGCGGCGACTGAGAACGAGGCGATCGTCCGCCGGATCTTCGACGCCTTCGCACGCAAGGAGGGGCTCGCGCTGCGCGGGCTCTTCGCGGACGACGCGGTGTGGTCCGTGCCCGGACGCGGCGTCATGGCCGGCGCCTACGAGGGTCGGGAGGCGATCTTCCGGTTCCTCGCGAGACTTCCGAAGGAGACCGACGGGACGTACGGATCCGAGCTCATCGACGTGCTCGCGAGCGACGACCGCGCCGCAGCGCTCTACCGTGCGCGTGGGACTCGACACGGCCGCACGCTCGAGCTCGACCAGGTGTTGCTCTTCGTCATCGCTGACGGGCTCGTCCACCGCGTGCTCGCGCTCCCCAGCGATCCCGACGCCTTCGAGGCGTTCTGGGCCAGATGACTAGTCTCGCGCTCACATGAGCGACGCGCGCTTCGCCGACGGGCTCCGCTACCGGATCGAGATCCCGTCCGTCGAGGGCCCGCGCGTCCTCGAGGCGGTGCTGGACGAGGCTTCGCGTCGCTCCGTTCCGGTCCGCCGTGTGTCGCAGGGAAGCGGCGTGATGATGCTCACCGATGCGGAGATTCGAGAGCTGGCCACCCTCGGGGCAGAAGCGGGTGTCGAGATCTCGCTCTTCCTCGGGCCCCGCGGAGCCTGGGACACCGGCGGCCAGTCGCTCGTCACGTCGGCGGCGGGAGGCGTCGCGCGCGGGCGCGCCGGCGTCGCCGACTCGGTCGCAGAGGCTCGGCGCGGCGTCGCCCTCGGGATCCGCTCGTTCCTCGTGGCCGACCTCGGCGTGCTGCGCGAGCTCGGCGACCTGCGCCGGACGGGTGAGCTGCCGGCCTCACTCGTGCTCAAGACCTCGGTCCTCCTCCCCTGCGCGAACCCGTCGACCGCGCGCGCGCTCGAGGACCTCGGAGCGACGACGATCAACGTGTCGACGGACCTGTCCGTCACCGAGCTCGGCGAGCTCCGCGGAGCGTGCACGGCACCGCTCGACGTCTACGTCGAGGTTCCGGACGACCAGGGCGGCTTCGTCCGGTTCTACGACGTTCCCGAGATCGTCCGGGTCGCGGCGCCGGTCTACGTGAAGCTCGGTCTCAGGAACGCGCCGAACATCTACCCGAGCGGCCTGCATCTCGAGGACCTGGCCGTCAAGCTCGGCCGGGAGCGCGTTCGCCGGGCGGAGCTCGTCCTGCGCCTGCTCGAGGAGCGCGCACCCGAGCTCGTCGAGGGCCGTGGCGACGGCCGGCCTCCCGACCTGGGCATTCCAGAGCCGGTCTGAGTCGGTCGAGCCGACGCTGCGACCGGGCGCGAAGGGCCGCTTCAGAGGTGTCCGCGCGGCCGGGATCCGCGCGAGCGGATGCCGGTCATTCGCGCGAGAGAACAGGATTCCAGACGGGCTCCGAGTCGTTCGTCGCCTGGTCGGTGAGTCTCTCGACGTCGCCGCCCCCGAGCTCGACCGTGAAAATTGCGCCGTCCTCCTGGTACGCGATCTTCGATCCGTCGGGCGACCAGGCCGGCTCGAAGTTGTCGCCCGCCGTCGGAGCGACGCTGCGGAGGCCCTTGCCGTCGACGCCGATCGTGAAGAGCTCGAACACGGTCTCGTCGCGATTCATCGAGAACACGATGCGCGCGCTGTCGGGCGACCACGCCGGGGTGAACGTACGACCGCTCTGCCTGGTGAGCGCTCGTCTTCCCGACCCGTCGGGACGCATGACCCAGAGGTTCTGCACCGGCGTTCCGGGTGTGCGCTTGATGTACGCGATCCAGTTCCCGTCCGGCGACCAGGCGGGGTCGGACTCCTGCGCGTTGATGTCGGAGATCCGCTCGGGATCCGAGCCGTCCGCCTTCATCACGTAGATGTCGCCGCTCCGCGCGAACGCCATCGAGCTGCCGTCGGGAGACCACGTCGGATGCGTGTCGCTCGCCTTGCCGGACGTGAGCTGTCTCGTCCCGGTGCCGTCGGCGCTCATGACGTAGACGTGCGCCTCGCCCGTCCGGGCGCTGACGAATGCGATCTTCGTCGCATCGGGCGACCAGGCGGGGTCGATCTGCCAGAAGACGGACTCGCCCTCCGGCGCCTCGCCCTCGCGTGGCGTAAGCCGCTGCTCGCCCTTGCCGTCGGCGCTCATCGTGAAGATCGCGTACTCACCGTCGCGGCTCGACACGAAGGCGATGTCCTGACTGCCGGAATCGTCGCCGCCGCAGCCCGCGACCGTCGTCGCGGCAGCGGCAACCACGGCGAGAAGCGCGAAGAGGCGATGCACGGCCCGCGAAGGTTAGTGAGCGAGCGGCTCGACGCCGAGGTATCTGCGCTGCAGGTCGGGATCGCCGGCGAGCTGCGCGGCCGTCGTCTCGGCGGCGATGCTCCCGCCGATCATGACGAGCTGGCGCTCCGCGAGGGCGGTCGCGACCCCGAGGTTCTGCTCGATGAGGAGAATGGCCAGCCCCTCCTCCTCGAGGTGCTTGAACGTCTCGATCAGCGCCTCGATCACCGCAGGCGCGAGCCCTTCCGACGGCTCGTCCATGAGAAGGATCGTCGGATTCGTGACGAGCGCGCGGCCGATTGCGAGCATCTGCTGCTCCCCGCCGGAGAGCTGCGCGCCGCCGTTCGACCTGCGCTGCGCGAGGCGCGGGAAGAGCTCGTACACGCGATCGCGCGTCCATTCGCTTCCTCCGTCGCTCGCCGCGCCGCGGGCGGCGATGCGAAGGTGCTGGTCGACGGTCAGCGAGGGGAACAACCGGCGACCCTGCGGGACGTAGCCGATGCCTCGCCGGGCGATCTTGTGCGAGACGACGCCGACCAGCTCGTCGCCCTGGAAGCGGATCGAGCCGT
>DASTWH010000178.1:0-6081 GCA_035758735.1 Gaiellaceae bacterium | reverse complement strand
GGGCACGATCCGCGACACGAGCCCGTCCAGCGGCGGCTCTTCCGGCGCGATCACGGCCACCACACCGGTCGGCTCGGGGACGGTGAAGTTGAAGTACGGCCCTGCGACCGGGTTGGAGCCGCCGAGCACCTGCGGCAGCTTGTCCGCCCAGCCCGCGTACCAGACGACGCGGTCGATCGCGGTCTCGACCTCCTTGCGCCCGGAGCACACGCGCGCGAGGTCGTCGGCCCGCGCCTCGAGCATCTCCGCGAGCCGGTACAGGACCTGGCCGCGGTTGTACGCCGTCGCGCCGGCCCACTTCGGGAACGCGCCTCGTGCCGCCTGCACCGCGTCGCGCGCGTCCTTCCGCGAGGCGCGGGCGACGTTCGCGCCCTCCGCCTCGTACGTGCGGCCGGACTCGGAGCGCGGGAACGCGCCGCCGACGAAGAGCTTGTACGTCTTGCGGACGGGGAGCCGGTCGCTCACTCCTCGAACCTCAGGTACGCCTCCAGCCCGTGGCGGCCGCCCTCGCGGCCGAAGCCCGACTCCTTGTAGCCGCCAAACGGCGAGGCCGGGTCGAAGCGGTTGAACGTGTTCGCCCAGACGACCCCGGCGCGCAGCCGCTCGGCCATCCAGAGGATGCGCGAGCCCTTCTCCGTCCACACGCCAGCCGAGAGCCCGTAGGGCGTGTTGTTCGCCTTCTCCACCGCCTCCTCGGGGGTGCGGAAGGTGAGCACCGACAGTACCGGCCCGAAGATCTCCTCCTGCGCGATCCGGTAGCTCTGCGCGACGTTCGTGAACAGCGTCGGCACGAACCAGTACCCGCGGTCGGGAAGCCGGCACTCCGGCTTGAAGATCTCCGCACCTTCCTCCTCCCCGCTCGCGACCAGCTCGCGGATCTTCTCGAGCTGTGCCTTCGAGTTGATCGCCCCGACGTCGGTGTTCTTGTCGAGCGGGTCGCCGACCCGCAGCGTGGAGAGTCGCCGCTTGAGCTTCTCCAGGAGAGGCTCGTAGATCGACTCCTGCACGAGGAGCCGAGATCCGGCGCAGCAGACGTGGCCCTGGTTGAAGTAGATGCCGTTCACGATCCCCTCGACTGCCTGGTCGAGCGCTGCGTCGTCGAAGACGATGTTCGCGGCCTTGCCTCCGAGCTCGAGCGTCATCCGCACGTCGCGCCCGGCGAGCTCGCGCATGATCAGCTTCCCGACCTCGGTCGACCCTGTGAACGCAAGCTTGTCGATCCCTTCGCTGCGCACCAGGTGCGCGCCCGTCGAACCGTCGCCGGTGACGAGGTTGACGACGCCCGGCGGCAGCTCCGCCTGGCGGCAGATGTCGGCGAAGATCATCGCGCTGAGCGGCGTCGTCTCGGCAGGCTTGAGGACGACGGTGTTGCCGCAAGCCAGCGCGGGCGCGATCTTCCACGAGAGCATGAGGAGCGGGAAGTTCCAGGGGATGATCTGCGCAGCGACGCCGAGCGGCTTGGGATTCCGCCCCGGATGGGCGTATTCGAGCTTGTCCGCCCAGCCCGCGTAGTAGAAGAAGTGGGCGGCCGCGAGCGGGATGTCGACGTCGCGCGACTCGCGGATCGGCTTGCCGCCGTCGAGCGACTCGGCGACGGCGAGCTCACGCGAGCGCTCCTGGATGATGCGCGCGATGCGGAAGAGGTACTTCGCGCGCTCGCTCGCCGCGAGCTCCGACCAGCCGTTGTGGAAAGCGTCCCGCGCAGCGGCGACCGCGAGGGCGACGTCCTCCTCGCTCGCCTGAGCGACCTCGAAGAGATGCTCCTCGGTCGCCGGTGAGATCGAGGCGAACCACTCACCCGAGCGCGGCTCGACCTCCTCGCCGCCGATGTAGAGGCCGTACCGCTCCTGTAGCTGCACGATGTCGCGTGCCTCGGGCGCCGGCGCGTATTCCCACTCGAAGGTCGCGGGGAGATTCGACGCGCGTTTCTCGACCTGGGCCACGGCTAGTCGATGGTGAAGTAATCGCCGGACTGATAGCGCCCCGTCTTCTCCTTGCGGAGCTGCATGAGAACGTCGTTCAGGAGCGAGGAGGCGCCGAAGCGGAAGAGGTCGGGCGTCATCCACTGGGGCCCGAGCGTCTCGTAGAGCGTGACGAGGTACTGCACGGCCTGTTTCGACGCACGAATGCCGCCTGCCGGCTTGATCCCGACGATGTGCCCGGTCTCGGCGTGGACGTCGCGAACGACCTCCATCATGCAGAGCGTCACCGGCAGCGTCGCGGCCGGGCTCACCTTGCCCGTCGACGTCTTGATGAAGTCCGCTCCCGCCGCGATCGCGATGAGCGACGCGCGCCGGACGTTGTCGTACGTCCCGAGCTCGCCCGTCTCGAGGATGACCTTGAGGTGCGTGCCACCGCACGCCTCCTTCACGCGGACGATCTCGTCGAAGACCTTCGCGTAGCGGCCGGAGAGGAACGCGCCTCGGTCGATGACCATGTCGACCTCGTCGGCGCCGAGCTCGACGACGGCGCGCGTCTCCGCGACCTTGATCTCCGTCGGCGACTGGCCCGATGGGAACGCGGTCGCCACGGAGGCGACCTTGACGTCGCTCCCCGTGAGCCGCTCCTTCGCGGTCGCGACGAGACTCGGGTACACGCAGACCGCGGCGACCGGGGGAACGGAGAGGTCGGCCGGATCGGGTCGCATCGCCTTCGAGCACAGCGCGGCGATCTTCCCGGGCGTGTCCTGACCCTCCAGCGTCGTCAGGTCCATCATGCGCACCGCCAGCTCGAGCGCCTGCACCTTCGACTCGCGCTTGATCGACCTCTTCGCGAGCGTGGCCGCGCGCTCCTCGAGCGCGACGGCATCGACCGAGCCGATTCGCGGGAGCCGCGGGCCCGACGGGAGCTCGAACCCGCCGACGAGTGCTGGCGCCTGGGCCATGAGCTGAGTGTAGAGAGGAAGACCTCTCTACAACCCGAGCCGCTCGAGCATGCGCGGATCGCGGCGCCACTTCGGCCGAACCTTGACCTGCAGCTCGAGGAAGACCCGCCCGCCGACGAGTGCCTCCACTTCGGGACGCGCCCGCGTGCCGATCTCGCGCACCATCGCGCCCTTCCTGCCGACCACGATCCCCTTCTGGGACTCGGTCTCGACGTAGATCACCGCATGGACCCGCCCTTCCTCGAGCTCGTCCACCTCGACGGTGATCGCGTGCGGGACCTCCTCGCGGGTCAGATGGAGTGCCTTCTCGCGGACGATCTCCGCAAGGCGCTCCTCGAGCGCCAGGTCGGTGGCCTGCGTCTCCGGGAAGTAGGCCGGCCCTTCGGGAAGGAGCGAGACGAGGTCGGATCGCAGCTCCCCCACCCCCTCCTTCGTCTTCGCGCTGACGGGGTGAAGGGCATGGAAGTCGCCGAGCGCAGCGGCGGCCTTCATCTGCGTCGCGATGTGGGCCGGTTTGAGTCGATCGACCTTGTTCAGCGCGATGACGACGGGAGTCCCCAGGCCGAACACGCGCCGGGCGACGAAGCGGTCGCCCGAGCCGATGTGGGCGCGCGCGTCGACCACGAGGAGCACGGCGTCGACGTCGTCGAAGGATGAGTCCACCGTCTGCTGCATGCGCTCGGTCAGCGTGTCGATCGGCCGCTGGAAGCCGGGAAGGTCGACCAGCGCCAGCTGGTGGTCAGCGCCGTGCGCGACGCCGAAGATCCGCCGTCGCGTCGTGTTGGGGACCGTCGACGTGATTGCGATCTTCTCGCCGCAGAGGGCGTTCACCAGGGTCGACTTGCCCACGTTGGGACGTCCTGCAACCGCGACGAAGCCGGACTTCACTCGATGTCGGCGGCATCGAACGACTCGGGCAGCAGCTCGTCGGGCGTCATCGTCACGACGCGCCCCCCGTTGCGGAAGACGACGCGGTCGACGCCCATCTCGTGCAGCCATTGCCGGCATCCGCCGCACGGCGATGCGGTGATCGCGGCAACGACGAAGTCCCCGGGCCGGTAGCCCTCCGCGACGGCGCGCGAGAACGCCGTCCGCTCGGCGCACACGCCGAGCGGGTAGGACGCGTTCTCGACGTTCACGCCCTCGATCACGCGGCCGTCCCTCGCGAGCACGACGCACCCCACGTCGAAGTTCGAGTACGGCGCGTATGCCCGCGCGGCGACCGCGTCGGCTGCAGCCAGGAGCTCCTCGTCGGTCGGCAGCTGCTCGCTCATCGGCGGCACTCTCGCCGATGAGCGGGGAGGGGTGTGGGGAACCGGGAGGTTCCCCACGTTCTCAGGAAGCAGGGGGCACGTGGGGGAAACATGGTTTCCCCCACGACCGCGAGCCGAAGGCGAGCGGTGCTCATCCGAAGGCCTGGAACAGGAAGAGAGTGACGAGCGCGCCGAGCAGGGCGCCGCTGGCCACCTCGGAGGCCGAGTGCACGCCGGTCTCGACACGGGTCTGTGCCACGAGCAAGGCCATGATGAAGGTCACGGACGAGATGAGGAACCTCCTCGGCGAGTCCTCGAGGATCAGCGTCACCGCCATCCAGCCCGCGAACGCGACGGCCGCATGGCCAGACGGGAGCCCGCCACGAAGCGGCGTTCCGCGGCCGGTGTACGCCTTCACCGCGATCACGATGATGACCGTGACCGCGAGCGCGACGAGCGTGAGCTCGGCGGGCGCGTCGGACAGCCGCGTGAGGAATCGTGAGCTTCGGGTCGCGACCTCGCCGGAGAAGACGAGGTAGCCGACCGCGACCGCGTTCAGCGCGGCCACGAGCACCGCTCCGGCGGCGATGTCCTTCGCGATCTTCGCCATCGGGTCGAACGACGTCGAGGCCACGTCCACCGCAGCCTCGACCGCCGTGTTCACGAGCTCGGCGACGAGCACGAACGTGATCGCGAGCAGGAGGACTGCGAGCTCGAGCTTGCTCGCACCGAACCCGATCGCTGCCACGAGCACTGCGGCCGCGATCGCGAAGTGGATCCAGAGGTTCCGCTGCGTCCGGACCGCGTGGACGACGCCCTCCGCGGCGACGTTGAAGCTCTGGAAGAGCGACTGGCTGCGCTGGCGAGCCATCAGCGCGAGTGCGCCGCCTCGCGCGCGGTCATCTCGTCGCCGTGGTCGTACCCGAGCAGGTGGAGGAGCCCGTGAACGAGCGGTCCGCGCCATTCGTCGCCGACGACCTGCGGGCAGAGCACGACGTCTCCGAGGGCCCGCGGAACGCCCTCGGGCACCTCGTCTCGTCCATCGAGCGGGAAGGAGAGGACGTCCGTCGCCTCGTCGACCCCGAGGTGCTCGTTCTTCAGCGCTCGCATCTCGTCGGCGTCGACGAACGCGATCCCGAGCTCGCCGTCGTGGACGCCTTCCGTCGCGAGGACCGCCCGGGCGAGCTCTTCCGCAGCGAGCTCGTCGACCGTGGTGCCGCTGCGGTTCGCCGTCTCGACGAGGATCACCGGCGGCGCGCCGTGCCGGTCTCCTCGGCGTGACGCCTGTACGCCTCGACGATACGCTGCACGAGCTTGTGCCGTACGACGTCCTCGTTCCCGAACTCGACGAAGCCGATCCCGTCGATGCCGGCGAGGATCTCCCGCACCTGGATGAGCCCCGACGGCTGCTCGCGGGGCAGGTCGACCTGGGTCACGTCGCCCGTGACGACCATCTTCGAGCCGAAGCCGAGCCGCGTCAGGAACATCTGCATCTGCTCGGGAGTCGTGTTCTGGGCCTCGTCGAGGACGACGAACGAGTCGTTGAGCGTCCGCCCGCGCATGAACGCGAGCGGCGCGACCTCGATGGTGCCGCGCTCCATGTAGCCGGCGAGGCGCTCCGGGTCGAGCATGTCGTAGAGGGCGTCGTACAACGGCCGCAGGTACGGATCGACCTTGGCGAGCATGTCGCCGGGGAGGAAGCCGAGCCGCTCGCCCGCCTCGACCGCCGGGCGCGTGAGGATCAGGCGACCGACAGCGCCCTCGGACAGCGCGGAGACGGCGAGTGCCATGGCCAGGTAGGTCTTGCCTGTACCGGCCGGCCCGATGCCGAAGGTCACGGTCGCGCGGCGGATCGCGTCGACGTAGCGCTTCTGGTTGACCGTCTTCGGCGTGATGTTCTTGCCGCGGTGGCGCCAGACGACGTCGTCGAAGACCTCGCGCACG
>DASTWH010000153.1:0-5770 GCA_035758735.1 Gaiellaceae bacterium | reverse complement strand
ACGCGTGCCTCGGGGCCGAGACGGCGGGCGAGCTCGAGCGCGACGATCAGGTTCGCGCCGGTGGACGGCCCCGACCAGAGCCCCTCCTCCGAGGCGGCGCGACGGGCCATTGCGAACGCGTCGCCGGTCGACACCGTTTGCACTTCCTCGAAGTCCTCGCGCTCGAGGAGTGGCGGCCAGAAGCCGGCTCCGCCCCCCTCGATGCGGTGCGTTCCGGGGGCACCGCCGGAGAGGACCGCTGACTCGGCGGGCTCGATCGCGACACGGAGCAGCTCGGGGAGCTCTGCGCGGAGAGCGCGCGTGACACCGACGAAGCACCCGGCGGTCCCGATGTACCCGCAGAAGGCGTCGATCCGTCCTTCCAGCTGGTCGAGCAGCTCGCGCCCGAGGGCGCTGTAGCCGTCGAGCATGTCGCGGTTGTTGAACTGGTCGGTCGCGAAGCCACCCGTTTCCGCGACGATCTCGCGCGAGCGCGCCATCATCCGGGGCACGAGCTCCGGCGTCACTCCCTCGGGGCTCGGAATCACCTCCAGCTCCGCCCCGAATGCCTCGATCGTCCGCAGCTTCTCGCGTGCGTAGGCGTCCGAGCTGACGATGCGGAGCGGATAGCCCTTCAACGCACAGACGTAGGCGAGTGACGAGCCGGTGCTGCCACCCGTGTACTCGACGACCGTCTGCCCTTGCTGCAGCCGTCCGTCCTGCTCCGCGCCCTCGATCATCGCGAGCGCCATTCGATCCTTGTAGGAGCCGGTCGGGTTCGACGACTCGAGCTTCACCCACACCTCGGCCATGCCCGGCTCGACGAGCCGCTCGAGTCTGACGATCGACGTCCCGCCGATCGCGCCGAGCATCCCGGGGCGAGCGCTCAGAGCCCGAAGGGGTTGATCGGACGCGCGCCCGTCGAGACGATGACGCTCTTCGTCTCGAGGTACAGATCGAGGGTCTCGAGCGCGAGCTCGCGCCCGAAGCCCGACTGCTTGTACCCGCCGAACGGGATTCCGGGGAAGGCCGTGTACGGCATGTTGATCCCGACCGTCCCCGACTTGATCCGCGCGGCAATGCGGTGTCCACGCCCGGGATCGCCGGTCCAGACGGTCGCCATGAGGCCGTAGCGGACGTCGTTCGCGATCCGGATCGCGTCCTTCTCGTCCTCGAACGGCGTGAGCGTGACGACCGGGCCGAACACCTCCTCCTGCGCGATCTCGGAGTCGTTGCTCGCGGCGACGATCGTCGGCGGGTAGAAGGCGCCCGCGCCGTCCGGGATGGAGCCGCCGGCCACCACTTCCGCGCCGTCGCCCACGCGCTCGACGTAGCCGTGGACGCGATCGCGGTGAGCGGTCGAGATCAGCGACCCCATCTGGGTCTCCGCATCGAGCGGATCGCCGACCTTGATCCCGCCGGCGAACTCGGCCATCTTCGCGACCGCCTCATCGTAGAGCGGCTTCTCGACCAGCATCCGCGAGCGTGCCTCGCAGCTCTGGCCCGCGGCGTAGAAGATCGACCAGGCCGATGACGGCAGGGCGCTCGCGAGATCCGCATCGGCGAACACGAGGTTCGGGCTCTTGCCGCCCAGCTCGAGCGTGACCCGCTTCACCGGGTCGGACGCGAGCCGCATGATCTCCCCGCCGGTCCTCGTCGAGCCCGTGAAGGCGACCTTGTCGACACCTGGGTGCCGCACGAGGTAGGCGCCCGTCGTGGGCCCGTCCCCGGGGACGACGTTGACCGCACCCGCCGGGAACCCGACCTCGGTGGCGAGCTCGGCGAGGCGGATCGCCGTCAGAGGCGTCTGCGGATCCGGCTTGAGAACGACCGAGCACCCCGCGGCGAGCGCCGGGGCGAGCTTCCAGGTCGCCATCATCAGCGGGTAGTTCCACGGGACGATCTGCGCGGCGACCCCGACGGGCTCCTTCAACGAGTAGAAGAGGAGCGAGCCACCGATCGGGTTGGAGCGGCCACCGATGGATGCGATCGCCGAGCCGTAGAACCGGAAGTTCTCGACCGCCTGGAAGAGCTCGGCCTTGACCGAGGAGATCGCCTTGCCGACGTTCCTCGACTCGAGCTCGGCGAGCTCGCCGCGATTCGCCTGGATGGCGTCCGCGAGCGCATGCAGAAGGCGTGAGCGCTCCGTTCCGGGCGTCTTGCCCCAGTCGCCTTCGACTGCCGCCCTGGCGGCCTCGACCGCGCGGTCGACGTCGGCCTCGCCCGCCATCGCCACGCGCACGAGCCGCTCCCCGGTGGCCGGCTCGGTCAGGGCGCGGAACTCGCCGGATGCCGGCTCCGCGGGCTCGCCGCCGATGAAGAGCCCGTACTCGCGATCGGTCGCGACGGCCATCGGCCGTGAATCTACCCGGCGACCGCCTCGGGGGAGAGCAGTGACGGATCTGTCCACGGACCCCCGGCGCGCTTCGCCAGATCGGCGAACGTCACGCCACCCAGAAGCGAGATGGTGGCGTCGCGCACCTCCTCCCACACATCGCGCAGGGTGCAGCCGACCATCATCGGGCACGGCTCAGGGTTGTGCCGCGTCGCACAACTGATCGGCGCCAGGGGACCCTGAAAGAGGCGAACGATCCGCTCGAGCGTGATCTCCCCGGGTTCCTTGTTGAGCCGGTATCCGCCCGCTGGCCCACGCTCCGAGCGCACGACCCCGGCCGTTCGCATCGTCGGCATCACCTGCTCGAGCACCGATTGCGGGACGGCGGTCCGCCGGGCGAGCTCCTCGAGCTTGAGCGGGCCGCCACCCTCGAGCGAGAGGGCGAGGATCGCTCTCGTCGCGTAGTCAGTTCGTCGCGAAACCCACACGCAAGGCCTCCCTGGTCGGTCCTGTTTGACATGACCAGCGTACGGGAACTATCTTGTCCGGCGTTCTAGCCTAAGTCGACAATCTTTGTCGGCAATACAGACTGAGCGTTAGGAGTCCGCATGCGCACCAAGATCATCGCCCTCGTCGCCCTCGTCGGCCTTCTGGTCACGGCGGTCGCTGCCGCGGTCGGCACCGCCGCGCCGAAGAGTGTCGCCGACACGAAGCTCGCCCTCGTCGCGTACTCCACCCCGCGCGAGGCGTACGGGAAGCTCATCCCGCTGTTCCAGAAGACGGCAGCGGGCAAGGACGTCGACTTCACGCAGTCGTACGGCGCGTCGGGTGAGCAGACACGCGCGATCAAGGCCGGCCTGCACGCCGACGTCGTCGGGCTCTCGCTCGCTCCCGACATGGACGAGCTCGTCGCGGCCGGCAAAGTCGACGCCAAGTGGAAGAAGCAGTCGTTCAAGGGCATGGTCACGAACTCGGTCGTCGTCTTCGTCGTACGCGACGGCAACCCGAAGAAGATCAAGAGCTGGAACGACCTCATCCGCCCGGACATCGAGGTCGTGACTCCGAACCCGTTCACGTCCGGGGGCGCCCGCTGGAACATCATGGCCGCGTACGGCTCGTGGCGGAAGCAGGGCAAGACCGACAAGCAGGCGCAGGCGAACCTCCTCAAGCTCTGGAAGAACGTCGTCGTCCAGGACACGAGCGCGCGTGCCGCGCTGAATACGTTCAACAGCGGCAAGGGCGACGTGATGCTCGCCTACGAGAACGAGGCGTACTTCTCGCGCATGCAGGGCCTCGACCTGCAGTGGGTCATCCCGAAGACGACGATCTTGATCGAGAACCCGATCGCGATCACGAAGGACGTCTCGGACAAGAACACCGCGAACGCGTTCCTCCGCTACCTCCGCACGCCGGCCGCCCAGCAGGTCTTCGCCGACTACGGCTACCGGCCGGTGGTGAAGAGCGTCGAGAACGCGAACCGCAAGAAGTTCCCCGTCCGGCCGGGCCTCTTCACCATCGACCAGCTCGGCCTCGGCGGCTGGGACAAGGTGCAGAAGCGCTTCTTCGATCCGAACTCGAGCGTCATGGCGAGGTTCCAGAAGATCGTCGGCGGGAGCACCGGCTGACTGACGTCGCCGTCAGCAGGCCGCGCGGCGCGCGGGTCTCGAGGGACAGGGCCGGTACCGCCCTGTCCCTCGGCTTTGTCACGACCTTTCTGATGGCCTTCGTCGGCCTGCCGTTGGCCGCACTCATGTGGGAGGCGACCAGCGAGGGGACGCAGTCCTTCTGGGACGCGGTGTCCAGCCCCGAAGCGGTCGCGGCGCTCAAGCTCACGCTCGCCGCGTCCCTCGGCGTCTCCCTCCTGAACGCCGTGCTCGGGACGATCACGGCGTGGGTGCTGATTCGCGATGAGTTCCGCGGAAAGGTCATCGTCAACGCGATCATCGACCTCCCGTTCGCGCTCCCGACGATCGTCGCCGGGCTGACGCTGCTCGCGCTGTACGGCCCCACGTCGCCGGTGGGCATCGACGTCGCCTTCTCCCGTACTGCGATCGTCCTCGCGCTGATGTTCGTGACGCTGCCCTTCGTCGTGCGAACGGTGCAGCCCGTGCTCCAGGAGCTCGACCTCGAGGTGGAGGAGGCCGCGCACTCGCTGGGCGCCTCGCAGACGCGCACGTTCGTCCGCGTCATCCTCCCGAACATCCTCCCGGGGATCCTCTCCGGCGTCGCGCTCGCGTTCGCGAAGGCGGTGGGCGAGTTCGGCTCGCTCGTGATCATCACGGGGAACATCCCGTTCCAGACCGAGGTCTCGTCCGTGCACATCTTCGGCCGGATCGAGAGCGGCGACTCGGCGGGGGCCGCCGCCGTCGCCACGGTCCTTCTCGGCATCTCCTTCCTGACGCTTCTCTCGATCGGCGCCATCCGCCACTACGCGACGAGGCACGACCGATGAGACGCCTGCTCTCGCGCCTCGGGCTGAGGACGATCGCCCTCGGCTACCTCGCGGTGATCCTCGTCGGACCGCTCGCCATCGTCTTCTGGCGGACGTTCCAGGACGCCTCCGCGGCGTGGGACGCCCTGACGACGCCCGAGACGATCCACGCCTTCAAGCTCACGCTGATCATCACGGCGATCGCCGTCCCGGTGAACACGGTGTTCGGGATCGTGTGCGCCCTCGCGATCGTGCGGAAGCGGTTCTGGGGCAAAGGGCTCCTGAACGCGTTCATCGACCTTCCGCTCGCGCTCTCTCCCGTCGTCGTCGGACTCTCGCTCTTCCTCCTGTACGGAGAAAACGGTTGGTTCGGCGGCTGGCTGAACGAGCACGGGATCCAGGTGCTCTTCGCGCTTCCGTCGATGGTGATCGCCACCATCTTCGTCTCGCTCCCGTTCGTCGCGCGCGAGGTCGTGCCCACGCTGCGTGAGGTCGGTGACGAGCAGGAGCAGGCCGCGTTCACGCTCGGCGCAAGTGGCTGGCAGACCTTCTGGAAGGTCACGCTTCCGTCGATCCGGTGGGCCGTGATCTACGGCGTCATCCTCACGACCGCCCGCTGTCTCGGCGAGTACGGCGCGGTCGCTGTCGTCTCGGGTCGCCTCCAGGGCCAGACCGAGACCGCGACCCTGCGTGTCCAGGAGCGCTGGGAGGCGTTCGACGTCGCAGGCGCCTACGCGATCTCGATCGTCCTCGCGATGATCGCGATCCTCGTCCTCGTCGCCATGACCGCCATCCGCCCCAAGGAGGAGCGCGCCTGATGTCCATCCTCGTCCGCAACGTGTCGAAGCGGTTCGGCGACTTCGTCGCGCTCGACGACGTGTCGCTCGATGTCGAGAGCGGCGCGCTGACGGCTCTCCTCGGGCCGAGCGGCTCCGGCAAGTCCACGCTCCTGCGCATCATCGCCGGTCTCGAGACGGCGGACGAGGGCGAGATCCTCCTGGCCGGCAAGGACGCGACCGCACTCG
>DASTWH010000103.1:0-4267 GCA_035758735.1 Gaiellaceae bacterium | reverse complement strand
GCCGCGCTGGTCCCGGATGGTGCGGACGATCTCGACGGAGGTCGCGACCTCGGAGTCGTTGAGTCCCGCCATCACCTCGTCGAGCAGCAGGAGCCTCGGCTCTCCGGCGAGCGCCTTCGCGATCTCGAGGAACCGGAGCTGGTGCAGATTGAGGCTCGAGACGGGCTGCGCCGCCCGCTCCTCCAGGCCCACGAACGCGAGCGCGTCCCGCGCCCGCCGCCTCGCCTGGGGCTCGCCGACGATGCCGGTGCCTGTGCCGAACATCGCGCCGAGGAGCGCGTTCTCGAGCACGGTCATCGACCCGAACGGCAGCGGTCGCTGCATCGCCATCGCGATCCCCTTGCGCCTGACCCGGTGCGCGCCGAGACCGTGGATCCGCTCGCCGCCGAGGCGCACCTCGCCGTGGGTGGGCCGCTCGAGCCCCACGATGACCTTGAGCAGCGTGCTCTTGCCGGCCCCGTTCGGACCGACGACGGCGACAATGTCGCCGTCGTCGATCCCGAACGTCACGCCGTCGACGGCCGGGAGACCGCCGAAGCGCTTGGTGACGTCGTCGACCTCGAGAAGCAGCTCCGTCCTCCGCGCTACGGGCGATAGGGGGCCAGGGCGGGCGATCTGAAGATCACCCTCGGCCAGAACGTCGTCGACGCGGTGTTCAGGCCGGCCTGCGGCGGCGCTCCCTTCGTCAGGATTGCGAACTGCGGGCGCGCCCCGATCATCTCGCCCCACGCGGTCCACCTGAGCGGCCACGCGTAGCCCGGGATGTTGAACGTCGTGCGGTGGACGTAGGCCGCGATCGCCTGCGGGCTCGTCCCGACGTTCTGGATCGCCTGCGCGACGATCTTCACGTAGGCGTAGCCGGCGAGCGCGTCGTCCTCCATGAACTCGTTCTGCGGGAACGCGCGCAGATAGCGCCTCGCGAGCGCCTTGTAGCCCGGGCTCGCCGACGCCATGCACTTGAAGTCGCTGTACCGGCCGTATGCGACCGTCGAGGCGTTCTTCGCGGTCAGGGACCACGGGCCGTCGGCGCCCAGCACCGGAGCCTTGAGGCCCAGCTGGCCCGCCTGCGCCAGGACGAGCGGCGCGCCCGGCGGATGGCCGGTCGCCACGATCAACGACACGTCGCCGAAGGCGCGGAGATACGGCGTGAAGTTCGTCGTCGGAACCGGCGCGACCTGGACGTTGAACTTGATGTTCGGCGTCGCCTTGGCCGCGTCCTCGAGCGAGGACTTGAACGACTGGCCCCACGCGTAGTCGGCGATCATCACGCCGACGCTCGTGATCTGACGACGCTGCGCGAGCTGCACGACGGACTGGGCGACCATCGCCGCCGCCGGCAGGCAGGTGCGGAAGGTGTACCGCGAGGACTGCGTCAGGATCTCGTTGTTCCCGGACTTCACGAGGAACAGCGGGATCTTCGCCTCCTCGGCGAGCCGCGAGGTCGCGAGCCCGATCGGGCTGCCGATGATGCCTCCGACCGAGACGACGCCTTCCTGCTGCGTCAGCCGCCGGAAGCCGTCGATCGCGGCGTTCGTGTTCGTCGACTGGTCGTCGGCGACGACGAGGTTGAGCAGCCGCCCGCCGCCGCGCCCCTTGACGCCCCCCGCTCTGTTGATCTCGGTCACCGCCAGCGCGGCACCTGCTCGCACCTGGAGGCCCCACGGTGCGAAGTTCGCCGTCAGCGGCGTGAGCACGCCGAGCTTGATCGGGGCCGCCGCGCTCGACCCGCCGTACGCGGTCGACCCACCCACCGCCGCCGCGAGCGCCGCCAGGGCACCGACAGCCGCAACCAACCACAACCGCTTCACGGACATCCTCCTTCTCCTCGGCCGTCCATGATCCGCATCTGCGCGCTGCCCGACCCGAGCGCCGAACCCGGGCGACGGCTGCTGAAGAGGCCGCCGTCGGGCCGGGTCGCCGGTCGGTCAGTCACGGCGCGAGATAACCACGATTCCGTCGATCTGTCGAGACGTTGTTCGAGCATGTGGGACGTTCGAGCTCGGCGCTCAACGGCCCCACACCTCGTCGGCCACCTCGACGATCAGCGCGAGCTTGGCCTTCTGCTCCTCCGGGCCGAGCGCGTTGCCGTCGACGGTCGAGGAGAAGCCGCACTGGGGCGAGAGGCAGAGCTGGTCGAGGGACACGAAGCGGCTCGCTTCCTCGATTCGCCGCTTGAGCTCGTCCTTCGACTCGAGCGCGCCCCGCTTCGTCGTCACCAGGCCGAGGACGACCTGCTTCGGCCCCGACGGCAGAAGCCGCAGCGGCTCGAAGCCCCCCGAGCGCGCGTCGTCCCACTCCATGAAGTACCCGTCGACGTCGAGCTCGTGGAAGAGCGCCTCGGCGACGTGCTCGTAGCCGCCCTCGGCGACCCACGACGAGCGGAAGTTGCCGCGGCACATGTGCGTCGTGACGCTCATCCCCTCCGGACGGTCGCGGAGCGACTCGTTGATGTGCCGGATGTACTCGACGTGTTGTGCGTCCGGGTCGCCGCCGATCGAGGAGACGTACCGTCTCTGCTCGGGATCGTTCAGATAGGCGAGGCTCGTGTCGTCGAGCTGGAGATACGTGCAGCCGAGCTCTCCGAGCCTGCGCACCTCCTCGCGATAGGCGGCCGTGAGGTCGTCCCAGAAGGCTTCGAGCTCGGGGTAGACGGTCTCGTCGATCGCGGCGCGGCCGCCCCGGTAGTGGACCATGCTCGGCGACGGGATCGTCAGCTTCGGGACGGCGCCGTCGGCACAGCCCTGCAGGAACGAGAACGCGTCGCCGAAGATCGTCTCCGATACGCCGATCCGGCCGTCGACGTGCAGCGCCGCCGCCAGGAACTCGACGTCGCCCTGCTCGTTGTGGAAGGAGATCGTGACCTTGTCGTCCGCAGTGGAGATGCCGTCGAGCGCGTAGATGAAGTCCAGGTGCCAGGTGGCGCGCCGGAACTCCCCGTCCGTGACTGCCCGGAGCCCGACCTCACGCTGCATGCGGACGGCCTCGCGGATCGCGTCGTCCTCGACGGCGCGCAGCGCCTCGGCGTCGATGCGCCCGGCGGCGGCGTCCTCGCGGGCGCGGTGGAGCGCAGGCGGACGCAGCAGGCTGCCGACGTGGTCGGCGCGGAAGGGAGGCGTCGTCCGGGATGCCATGGCTCTCCTCTCGCTTCGGGTCGGGCAGGCTAGCGCAGACGCACGCCGAGATCGAGCGCCGTTTTCGGCGATCCGGCCTCTTGTAGAGTCGCCCGATGGCGAGGTCGCCCGGGTCGCGGAGGCTCCTCGTCGTGAGCGCGCACTCCGCCGACTTCGTGTGGCGCGCGGCCGGCGCGATCGCGACGGTGACGAGCCAGGGCGGCACGGCGGTCGTCGTCTCGCTCTCCTACGGCGAGCGCGGCGAGTCGGGCGAGCTCTGGAAGGAGGAGGGGCAGACGATCGACAACGTCAAGGCCCTCCGGAGGGGTGAGGCCGAGACGGCGGCCGAGATCCTCGGCGCCGACATCGTCTTCCTCGACCGGGGCGACTACCCGCTCGAGCTGGACGGCGACGCCGTCGCCGAGCTGACGGACGTGATGCGAGACGCCGAGCCCGACCTCGTGCTCGGCCACGCGAAGCAGGATCCGTTCAACTTCGACCACGGCGTCGCGTCCGACGCGACGATCAGGGCGCGGCAGCTCGCGAGCGGCGCCGGCGTGGCGAGCGGCTTCCGGACGATCACCCCGCCTGCGCTCCTGCTCTTCGAGCCACACCAGCCGGAGCTCTGCGGCTTCGTGCCGACGACGTTCCTCGACATCACGCCGGTGTGGGACAAGAAGCTCGCGGCGATGGAAGCGATGGGCGCGCAGGAGTACCTGCGGCAGTACTACACCGAGCGCGCCGGGCATCGGGCGAATCACGCGCGGCGCATCTCCGGCCTCGCGGAGATCCGGTACGCGGAGGCGTTCCAGCGCGAGATCCCCCAGGTGGTCGACGCGCTGTGACGCAGGTCGAGGAGCTCGCCCGGCTCGGAGTCGCCACGGTCCACGAGGCCCAGGGCAAGACGGGTCTCGTCGACCTCCCGCTCGTCCAGGTCGTGCCCGGCTCACGCGTGGCCGGCCCGGCCAGGACCGCGCTCTGCGGCAACGGCGACAACCTGATGGTGCACGCGGCCGTCGCGCACGCCGGGCCCGGCGACGTGCTCGTGCTGACGATGCCCGACCCGACCCCGGTCGCCGTCGTCGGCGACCTGCTCGCGACGCAGGCGCTCGACCAGGGCGTCGCGGCGATGCTGGTCGACGCCGCGGTCCGGGACG
>DASTWH010000081.1:0-6415 GCA_035758735.1 Gaiellaceae bacterium | reverse complement strand
GATGACGGGGGGCGGGATCCAGGCGACGACGAGCCTGTCGGTGCCGAGCGCCTCGAGCTCCCGCGCGAGACCCTCGGGGTCGGCCTCGACCGCCTCCAGCAGGGTGTGCCGCGCGCACGCCTCGAGCCCGTGCCGGTCGAGCAGCCCGCGGACCTCCGTCGCCGAGCGGCCGTGGAGGTCGTGGAGTTCGACCCCCTCGAAGCCGAGCGTCGCCGTCTGCCCGAGCGCGCCCGGGAAGTCGGCGGCGCACTCGTCCCGTACGGTGTAGAGCTGGAGGGCGAGCCGGCTCACGCAAGCACCTCCGCGTCCTCGGGGGCGACCAGATGGTCGCCGGCCTCGTCGACGGCGACGAGCCCCGACTCGTCGAGCTCGCCGAGGGTGCGCGGCGCGGTCGAGCCCGAGGGCAGCTCCTCCCACTTCCGGTGGAGCTGCGACACGCACGCGAGGAGCATGCGGGTGTAGGAGTGCCGCGGCGCCGCGAAGACCTTCGCCGTCGGCCCCTGCTCGACGACCCGCCCGCGCCGGAGGATCACGGTGCGGTCGCTGATGTAGTTCCCGAGCGAGAGGTCGTGCGTGACGAAGAGGATCCCGAGGCCGCGGGCCTTGAGGTCGCCGAGCAGGTTGAGCACGTCGATCCGCGTCGACGCGTCGAGCATGCTGATGATCTCGTCCGCGACGAGGTACCGGAGCTCGAGCATCAGCGCGCGCGCGATCAGGATCCGCTGGAGCTGGCCGCCGCTCAGCTGGTGCGGGTACTTGCCGAGGCAGTCGCTCGGCTCGAGGCCGACCGCCTCGAGCGAGGCGCGCCGCTTGTCGTCCCACTCGGACTTCGAGAGCCCCGCAAGGTACGAGCGCCGGACGAGCTCGAAGACGCGGTCCGCCTTGAAGACGGGGTTGTAGGAGCTGAACGGGTCCTGGAAGACACCCTGGACGTGGGTGTAGTAGCCGCGCAGGGCGCCGCCGCCGAGCCGGGAGACGTCCTGGCCGTCGAGCGAGATCGTCCCGGAGGTGACGGGCGTCAGCCGCAGGATCATGCGGCCGACGGTCGTCTTGCCGCTGCCGCTCTCGCCGATCAGGGAGACGACCTCGCCGGGCCGCACGTCGAAGGTGACGCGCGAGACGGCCTCGACCGCGCCGCCGCCGAACGTGCCGACGCGGTACGTCTTGGAGACGGTGTCGAGGGTGAGCATCAGGCCGCCCTCCAGCACGCGACGTGGCGTCCGGGCTCGAGCTCCACGAAGGGGGGCTCCTCCGCGCAGCGCTCGAGCGCGAGCGGGCAGCGGTCGCGGAAGCGGCAGCCCGTCGGCGGCGAGAGGAGCGACGGCGGGCGGCCGGGGATGCCCGTCAGCCGCTCCTCCTCGTAGCGCACGCCGGACTCCGGCAGCGACGCGAGCAGGAGCTGCGTGTACGGGTGCTTCGGGCTCTCGACGATGGCGTCGGCGGGCGCCTTCTCGACGAGCTTGCCGGCGTACATCACGAGGATCGTGTCGGCCATCTGGTAGAGGATCGAGAGGTCGTGCGTGATCACGATCGTGCTCTTCACGAAGCCGCGGTCCCGGAACTCGACGAGCAGCTCGGCGACCGCCTTCTGGGTCGAGACGTCGAGCGCCGAGGTGAGCTCGTCGGCGATCAACAGCGCGGGGTCGAGGAGCGTGGAGAGCACCATCACGACCCGCTGCTTCATGCCGCCGGAGAGCTCGATCGGGTAGCGCTCGAGCACCTCCTCCGAGAGCCCCACGAGCGAGAGCCGGCGCACGAGCTCGGGCCGCATCTCGTCGAAGCCGGCGCCGCGCGACTCCAGGAGGTCCGCGATCAGCCGACCGACCCGCCGGGTGGGGCTGAGCGCGCTCATGGCGTACTGCGGCACGATCGAGACGCGCTTGAACCGGTACTTCGCCATCGCCCGGTCGTCCCCGATCGGCAGCGACTCGCCCTCGAGCGAGACCGTTCCGCCCATGTGCTTCATGCGGCCCTCGAGCCGGATCAGGCTCTTTCCGAGCGTCGTCTTCCCGCAGCCGGACTCGCCCGCGAGCCCCATGATCTCGCCGTCGGCGACCGTGAAGCTGACGCCGTCGAGCGCCTTCACGTCGCCCTTCAGCGTGCGGTAGTAGACCCGCAGGTCGTCCACGGCCAGGCTCACGTGCGCCTCAGCTTCGGGTTGAAGACCTCGTCGAGCCCGACGTTCATCACGTAGAGCCCGCCGACGATCGCGGTGATCCCGAGCCCGGGCGGGACGAACCACCACCACATCCCGAGCTGCAGCGCGCTCGAGATCACGGCCGTGTTCATCATCAGCCCCAGCGACATCGTGTTCGACGGCCCCAGCCCGAGGAAGTCGAGCGTCGCCGCGGTCAGGATCGCCCCGCCGAACAGCAGGATGAACGTGAGGAAGAGGTAGGAGCTCATGTTCGGCGCGATCTCGCGCACGATCACCTGCCAGCCCCTCGAGCCGGAGAGCCGCGCGAGGCTGACGAAGTCGCGCGACGCGAGCGAGAACGTCTGGGCGCGGATCGCGCGCGCCGCCCACGGCCACGACGTGAGCCCGATCAGGAGCGCCTCGGCGACGAGCCCGCGGACGGTCAGGTAGGCGGCGACGATGATCAGCACCGCGAGCGTCGGGATCACGAGGACGACGTTCGTGAGCATGCTCAGGAGCTCGTCGACGACGCCGCCGCGATAGCCGGCCGCGAACCCGACCGCCATCCCGATCAGCGCCGCCACGCAGCCGCCGAGCGCCCCGACGACGAAGCTCGAGCGCAGCCCGTAGACGAACTGGGCGAAGACGTCCTGGCCGGAGGCCGTCGTGCCGAGCCAGTGCGCCCGCGACGGCGGCTCGCCGGTGGGGAAGCCGAACTCGAACGGCTCGGCGTCGGTCAGCCACGGCCCGACGATCGCGAGGACGAGGAACGCGAGCACGACCCCGAGCCCGATCAGGAGCTTCCGGTTGCGGAGCGCGAAGTAGAGCGTTTCGTTGCGGCGCCGCGGCGGCGTCGCGACCGGCGTCGTGACCCCGCGCTGGGGGTCGAGCGCCTCGATCGCGTGCTCGGTCGTGGTCACGAGCCCTGGATCCCGGTGCGCGTGCGGGGGTCGACGATCACGTACGCGATGTCGACGAGGAAGTTCGCGACCAGGACGCCGATCACGATGAAGAGGAAGAGGCCCTGCAGCAGGAAGTAGTCGCGGTTCTGCAGCGCGGTGATGATCAGCGTGCCGAGGCCCGGGTAGCTGAAGACGATCTCCGTCACGAGCGCGCCGCCGACGATCGCCCCGAGGGCGAGCGCGAGCCCGGAGAGCTGCGGCAGGACGGCATTCCGGTACGCGTACCGCCGCACGAGGCCCTGCGGCGCCCCGAGCGACTGCATGTAGTTCGCGTAGTCGGCCTCGAGCTCGTAGATGATCAGGTTCCGCATCCCGATCGCCCAGCCGCCGAACGAGACGAGGAAGAGCGAGAGGAACGGGAGGAACCAGTGGGCGAGGAAGCTCTCCACGAACGCCCACGACCACTCGGGCTGGAGCGAGAAGTCGTACGCGCCGGAGACGGGGAAGAGGCCCCACTTGAAGGCGAGCACGTACGCGAGCATGATCGCGAGCCACATGTAGGGCGTCGCGGTGAGGATGTAGGCGATCGGCAGGGCGGTGTTGTCGAGCACCTTGCGGCGGGCGGCGAGCGCGCCGACCCGGTTGCCCGCGATGTAGCTGAGGACGATCGCCGGGACGAGCAGCGCGAGCGAGTACGGGACCGCGGCCCAGATGAGGTCGCTGACCGAGGTGCCGACGTACGTGATGCTGAGGCCGAGGTCGCCGTGGAGGAGGCCGCGCCAGAAGTCGAGGTACTGCTGCCAGAGCGGGCGGTCGAGCCCGAACGACTTCGTGAAGTACCCCTCGAGCTGCTGGGACGCGGTCGAGTCGGCCCGGAGCCGGGCGATGAGGCCCTGCACGGGGTCGCCGGGCATGAGCCGCGGGATCGCCCAGTTGATCGTCACGGCCAGGAAGAAGGTCGTGAGGTAGAGGACGAACTTGCGGGCGAGGTACCGGGTCACGCTGTCTCCGGGCGCGTCGTGGTGGCGAGGTCAGGGGGGTGCCCCGGGAGCCGGGCGGCCCTCGCGTGGGAGCGCCGCCCCACCCGGGGCGTGAGGCGAGCGCGTCCGCGCTACGTCTTCTTCAGCCTGAGGTTGGCCAGGGCGTCGATGCCCGTCATGTTGAGGTAGCCGTTCCAGACGGTGGGCGTGAACTGGGCCTTGGTGCCGGCCGCGGGGAAGCTCGTCCACACGCTGGTGTTGTACTGCGACCACATGCCGTTGTACCAGAGCGGGATCGCAGGCAGATCCTCGAGGATCACCTTCTGGATCTGCGAGTGGATCTTCCTCGCCTTCGCGACCTCGGTGGACTTCGTCTTGTTGAGCTTGAGGGTCAGCGCCCACGGCTTCGCCCCCGCCTGCGTGAACCGCGAGAAGTTCGCGAACGTCTGCTTCTCGGCGATCGGCAGGTGGAAGAGGTAGTCGTAGTACGTGTAGGGCGTGTTCCCGATCTGCTTCTCGTTGTTGATGACGAGGTCGAACTTGCCGCTGTTGCGCTCGTCGACGAGGCCGTTGAAGTCGGGGTACGCCGGCGTGACCCGGATCCCCGCGTCCTTGGCGCTGTCGGCGATCATCTGGATCGCGGTCATCCAGTCCGACCAGCCGTTCGGGACGATGATCCGCAGGTCGATCCGGGACCCGTCCTTGTTCTCGACGAAGCCGTCGCCGTTCGTGTCGCGGTAGCCGGCGCCTGCGAGGAGCTGCTTCGCCCGCGCGGTGCTGTAGGTGAAGCCCAGCTTCTTGGCCTGCGCCTGGTCGATCCACTTGCTCCAAGTCGGCAGGAGGCCGGTCGGGTTCGCCCGCGAGACGATGTTGCCGTAGTCGTCCTTGACGATCCGGTCGATGTTGATCGACGTCGCGAGCGCGCGCCGGAACACCTTGTCGTCGAGGGGCTTCTTCGTCGTGTTCGGGACGAGCCAGGCCGTGTTCGCGGCCAGCATGTACGGCGCCTTCTTGTAGTACGTGGCGACCTTCCCGCCGATCACCTTGTCGACGCCGGGGAAGAAGTTGTTCGAGAGGTCGATCTTGTCCTGCAGGAAGTTCTGCAGCGACGCGGTGTTCTGCGTGTTGTGGATGTCGACGATGTGCGCCATCGGCATCTTCATGCCGAGCGCCTTCGTGGCCCACCAGCCGCTCCGGCGGTCCCACTGGAGCGTCTGCGAGGAGCCCTTGCCGGCCGCGTACTTGAACGGCCCGGTCCCGACCATCTTCGAGACCTCGTCGGCGTTCCCCGTCGTGATCTCGGTCGCGCTGTAGCCCGACCAGATGTGGCGCGGGACGATGGGCACCGAGTACATCCGGAAGTCCCAGTCCTGGTAGTCCGGGGTGCCCTTGAACACGAAGCGGACGGAGTTGCCGGCCGTCGTGATGCGCTGAAGGCCCGTCTTCCACATCGTGGAGATCTCGGAGCCCTCGAGCTTGCCGGTCTCGAACGTGAACTTCACGTCGGCGGCCGTGAGCGGCTTGCCGTCGCTCCACGTGACGCCGCGGCGCACGGTGAGGACGTACGTCGTGCCGTTCCACCGGCCGCTCGTCGCGAGCCACGGGATGAACCTGTCCTTGAGCGGGTCGTAGCGGAAGAGCGTCTCGTAGAGCAGCCCCAGCACCCCCGTGGCGTAGCCCGAGCGGAGCGGGTTGAAGTTGGTGAACGGCCCCCAGGCGGTGCCCGAGGTGTAGAGCGTCCCGTTGCGCGGCAGCGCCGTGTCCTTCGCGGTGGCCGTCGTGCCCGCCGCGAGGAACGCGCCGATCGCGATCGCGACGGCGAGCACGAGGACGCTCGCCCTGGCCCTGTTCGTGCGGATCGTCATGGGTCTTCCCTTCCTCCTCTGGTGCGTCGTGGCAACCCAGTCCTGGCACGGGACGCGCGATGCGGCGTCCCCGCTACGCGTTCTCATCGAGCCCCGAGCGCATCACTCCCTTCGTGAGACGCCGCGGCCGGCCGAAGGTCGGACGGAGCGTCGTCGACGCGAGGGATGACGGCCGCGCCGAGCGGCGGGAGCACGACGGGGGCGAGGGCGCGTGACGACCCCGCCTCCGTGGAGAGCACCGGCTCGGCGACGACCGGCTCGGAGGTGCAGTTGACGAGGACGGCCGTGCGGGCGGCTCCGTGGCGGACGACGCCGGCGACCACGCGTGGGTCGGAGACGACGACCGGGCGCACGACCCCGGCGCTCTCGGCGAGCGCCGCGTAGAGCCGCGACGTCGCCTCGGGATTGACGCGCGCGGTCCGCGCCGCCATGTGCTCGATCGGATAGGTGCAGAGGATCGTCCCGCCCGCCCCGAGGCGATAGCGGAGCAGCGCCGGGCGGCCCTCGCCGTCGACGGCCACGACCTCCGCG
>DASTWH010000065.1:0-3473 GCA_035758735.1 Gaiellaceae bacterium | reverse complement strand
GCGTCATCTCGGAGCTCGGGCCGCAGCTGTTCAACGTCTCGGTCGACCCGAACGAGCTGCGCGACCGTGTCACAGCTGACGTTCGCCGGCTCCTGAACGACGAGCCGGGGATCGCCCGCGAGGATCGCGAGCGCCTGACCTCCGAGATCCTCGACGACATCCTCGGGTACGGGCCGCTCGAGCGCCTGCTCGCAGACGACTCGATCACCGAGGTCATGTGCAACGGGCCTGACGACGTATGGATCGAGCGCGGTGGCAAGCTCTACGAGACGACCGTCCGGTTCACGGACGAGTCGCATCTGCGCCGCATCATCAACAAGATCGTGTCGCAGATCGGACGGCGAATCGACGAGTCGTCACCGATGGTCGACGCCCGCCTGCCCGACGGCTCGCGCGTCAACGCGATCATCGCGCCGCTCTCGCTCTCCGGCCCGCTCCTGACGATCCGGAAGTTCAGCCGTCGGCGTCTCTCGATGGAGGACATGATCAACATCGGCTCGCTCTACGAGCAGTCGGTCGAGTTCCTGTCCCGCTGCATCGAGGCGCAGTGCAACATGCTTATCTCCGGCGGCACGGGCTCGGGCAAGACGACGCTCCTGAACGCGCTCTCCGCGTCGATCCCGAACAACGAGCGGATCGTGACCATCGAGGACGCGGCCGAGCTGTCCCTCCACCAGCGCCACGTCCTCCGCCTCGAGGCCCGGCCGCCGAACATCGAGGGCGAGGGCCATATCCCGATTCGAGACCTCGTGCGCAACTCTCTACGCATGCGGCCCGACCGGATCATCGTCGGTGAGGTCCGCGGCGCCGAGGCGCTCGACATGCTCCAGGCGATGAACACGGGACACGACGGCTCGCTGTCCACGGTGCACTCGAACTCACCCCGTGACGGCCTCCACCGCATCGAGACGATGGTGATGATGGCCGGCTACGACCTGCCGCTGCGGGCGATCCGCCAGCACATCGCGGCTGCGCTCGACCTCCTCGTGCACATCGACCGCATGGAGGACGGCTCGCGGAGAGTCGTCGCCGTTACCGAGGTGCTCCGCATGGAGTCGGACGTCATCCAGCTGCAGGACATCTTCGAGTTCGAGATCGAGGCAGTCGCCCCCGACCGGACGATCACGGGCGGCCTGAAGCCGACCGGCCTCCGACCAGTCTTCCTGGAGAAGTTCCGCAAGCGCGGTATCGAACTCCCGCAGAGCATGTTCGGCGAGCGCGTGCATTCGCTCGACGAGCGCAGGGGCGCGACCGCGTGAGGCTCGGACGCCGGCATCTCATTGCAGGCGCGGCGATCGCCGCGCTTGCACTGCCTACGCTCGCTCTCGGACAGAAGCCGGCGCAGACGGGGGTAGCCCCGACGCTCAGCGAGTCGACGACCTCCGGGTTCCCGGACAAGGCGTACCTCGTCACGCTGCCGACGACGAAGGCGCTCAACACGTCGAACGTCGACGTCACGGAGAACGGCCAGCCCGTGACCGCCCTCGCCGTCGCACCCCCGGGCGGCTCCGCGAGCGGCGCGATCCTCCTCGTCGACGCTTCCAACAGCATGAAAGGCGCGCCGATCCAGAACGCGATGGCTGCGTCGCGGGCCTTCCTCGCCGAGCGCAAGAGCGACCTTCCGGTCGCGATCGTCGTCTTCGGGCCCGACGACAGCACCCTCTCCGACTTCACGACCGATGCGAAGCAGCTCTCCGACTCGGTGTCGCAGACACCAGTTACGTCCGAGGGAACGCACATCTACGACGCCCTCATAAACGCCGTGAACAAGGCGAAGGACCAGGGTCTCGAGCGAACGACCGTCGTGCTCCTGTCCGATGGCACGGACGTCGGATCCAGCGCATCGCGTGCCGAAGCGCTCCAGGCGGCCGCCGATGCGAACGTGCGGGTCATCTCTGTCGGCCTGAGCTCACCGCAGTACGACCCCGAGACGCTCAAGAGCCTCGCGAATCGCACGGGCGGCAAATTCGTCGAGACCGCCACGCCCGCCGAGCTCCAGCCGATCTTCCAGGAGATCGGACAGCAGCTCTCGAGGGAGTACGAGGTCACATACCGCTCGCTGCTCCCGCCCCAGCGCGAGGCGGCCGTCCTCGTCAACGTCAGCGGCCTCAAGCCGGCGTCCGCGAAGTACACGACCCCGGCGCTCGACCTCGCACCCACGGGTACGTTCGAGGAGTCCTGGGTCGACGAGGTCATCACGTCTCCGTGGCTCATGATCTTCGTCGTCGTCTCTGTGCTCGCGCTGATCGGGTTCGCGATCTTCTCGGCGATCGACGTTCGCAACCGGTCGTTGCGTCGACGGATGGCGCAGTACGTGACGGTCCCGAGCGAGGAGGAGTCCAGGCTGCGCCGCGCAGAGGTGGCGAACATGCTCGCGGACACCGCTCAGCGCGCCGTCGGCAGACAGCGTTGGTGGCAGCGCTTCGAGACTGACGTCGAGCTCGGTGGCTTCAACCTCTCGCCGCTCGCAATCGCCGGGTGGACGATCGTCGGAGGCATTTTCGTCTCCCTTGTGGCAGCAGTCGTGTTCCAGTCGCTGTGGTGGCTTCTCCTGGGTCTCGCCGCACCGTTCGTCACGCGCTGGATCGTCTCGCGGAAGGTGCGAAAGATGCGCAGGGCGTTCGAGGAGCAGCTCGCGGACAACCTCGACGTTCTGGCCGGAGCGATGCGTACCGGCCACTCGACCATGGGCGCGCTGTCGGTCATGGCGGACAGCTCGATCGAGCCCTCGAAGACCGAGTTCCGCCGCGTGCTCCAGGACGAGCAGCTCGGCGTCCAGATCGACGACGCCCTCATGGTGATGGCACGACGCATGCAGAGCTATGACGCGGAGCAACTCGCACTGGTCATGAGGCTCCAGCGCGAGGCAGGCGGCAACACGGCCGAGGTGCTCGATCGCGTGGCCGAGGTGATCCGCGGCCGCATGGAGCTCCGTCGACTCGTTGACGTACTGACCGCCCAGGCCCGGATCTCACGCTGGATCCTCACGCTGCTGCCGGTCGGCGTGCTCTTCATGCTCCTGCTGTCCGGCGGTGACTACCTGGATCCGATGCTGTCGTCGCTCGTCGGCAGGATCGCGCTCGTCTTCGGCGCGATCCTCGTGCTGATCGGATCGATGTGGATCAAGCAAATCTCGAAACTGGACGTGTGACATGGGAATCGGCCTGATCGCTGTCGCGGGTGTGCTCCTCCTGGGGGCCGGCGTTGTGATCCTCGTCTCGAGCCTCGGCAAGACCCGCGGTTCGTCTGCGACGATCGACCAGATCCAGACGTATGGGTACGTCGCGGAGACGACGGGCGGCTCCGACGGGGAGTCGACTGCTCGACGTCCCATCGACTCGGCGGCCGGACGTCTCGGCGACTGGGTTGCCAGGCGCAGCGACCGCTTCGGCGAGGACAAGCTGCGCGAGAAACTCGTGTCCGCGGGCATGTACGGAACGACGCCGCGGAAGGTCCTTGGTTACCAGGTCATC
>DASTWH010000031.1:0-12291 GCA_035758735.1 Gaiellaceae bacterium | reverse complement strand
CGTCGACGACGACGCGGTTCTCGCCCTCTGTGCGGGGAACGACACCCTCGTCGAGCGCCCAGGTGACGAGTGCGATCGTGCCGTGGCCGCACGCCGTGGAGTAGCCGGCGTTGTGGAAGAAGACGACGCCGAGATGCGCGCCCTGGTCGTCCGGCTCGACCACGAAGCAGCCGTACATGTCCGCGTGCCCGCGCGGCTCGTGGACGAGGAGCCGCCGGACGTGATCGAGCCGCTCGAGCGCGTCACGGCGTTTGTCGAGGATCGTCGCACCGCGCGGCGACTCGACGCCGCCCGTGACGATCCGGAAGGGCTCGCCCGCGGTGTGGTAGTCGACCGTGCGGATCTCCACGCCTCGACCCTAACGAGGTCGGGGCATCGAGGATCCGTCGTCGAGCGTGGACCCCCGATGCCCCGTGAGTCGAGTACCGCCCGACAGGGAGTTGCCGTAGCGGTGGTGGTATGCGTCGCCGTGTTCGCCGTTCAGGCGACGTGTCCTCCGGCCACGAGTCAGGCGCCCTTGAACTCAGGCGGGCGCTTCTCGAGAAAGGCAGCGACGCCCTCCGCGAAGTCCTCGGACTGCGTGGCGGCCTGCTGCAGCTTGGCCTCCAGGGCGAGCTGATCCTCCATCGACGCGGTGTGCGCGTGCTCGAACAGCTGCTTCGTCATGGCAACCGCTCTGGTCGGGAGTGCCGCGTACCAGGCAGCGAGCTCCACGACGCGCGGTGCGAAGTCGTCGGCCGCCGCGACCTCCGAGACGAGCCCCCAGTCGAGCGCCTCGTCGGCAGCGACGCGCCGGTTCGAGACCATCCACTCGAACGCACGCGTGAATCCGAGCAGCCGGTGGATGAACCACGTTCCGCCCGCGTCCGGCACCAGCCCGATCCCGATGAATCCCGGGACGAAGTTCGCGTCCGACGACGCGATGCGTACGTCGCAGGCGCACGCAAGTGAGAGGCCGGCGCCCGCGCACGGCCCGTTGACCGCGGCGACGACCGGCTTCTCGAGCGCGCGAATCGCGCGGATGTTCGGGTGGTAGGTCTCCTCGAGCGCTGCCTGGACCCCGCCCGGCAGCGACGAGAACTCCCTCAGGTCCTGCCCCGAGCAGAAGCCGCGGCCCGCGCCGGTGATGACGACGGCGCGGACCCCGGGATCGGCGGCGTCGGCGAGCGCAGCCGCGAGGTGTTCGTGCATGGCGCGGTTGATCGCGTTGTAGGTGTCGGGACGGTTCAGCGTGATCGTGAGGACAGCGCCGTCGCGCGCCGTCAGCACCTCGTCGGCCATCGCGCTACTCCTTTCCCCGCTCGAGGAATGCGCGCACCGCATCCTGCGCCTCGCTCCCGAGCATCGACATCGCGAGCCAGTCGCGTGCGTGGCCGACCGTCTGATGCCACGCGAGGTCACGCCAGACGTTCAGCTGCTGTTTGGCGTACCGCGTCGTCTGCGGCAGGCGCGCTGCGAGCTTCTCCACCCATTCGTCGACGACACCGTCGAGTTCCGCCTCGGGCACCGAGCGGTTGACCAGCCCCCACTCCTCCGCCTGTGCCGCAGGGACTTCGTCGCAGAGGAAGACGATCTCCCGCGCACGACGATCGCCGACCATCAGCTGCAGCCACTGTGTCGCCCCGCCGGCGGGCACCGACCCGTGCTGGAGCCCGACGTGGCGGATGAACGCGCTGTCGACCATCACCGCGAGGTCGCAGGCCATCTGCAGCTCGTTCCCGCCGCCCACGGCGATCCCGTTCACGCGCGCGATCGTCGGCTTGCCGATCTCGCGCAGCCGGTCGTGCATGTCCTTGAATGCGCCGAACCACTTCCAGTACTCGCTCGAGTTCCCGAGGAGGTCCTCGTCCCACGAGCGAAGGTCGGCACCGACGCAGAACGCCCGCCCGGTGCCGGTGACGACCACGACACGGACGTCGTCGTCCCAGGAGGCGTCCTCGCACGCGCGCGCGATCTCTCGCAGCATCCGGAAGTCGAAGGCATTGAGGACGTCGGGGCGGTCGAGTCGGATCGTCGCACGCGGCGGCGCCTTGTCGTAGACGATCCGCTCGAAGCCCAGCTCGGCCGGATCGACCGGGCGTGGATGGGTCGGTTCGGTCACTCGACCTCGACGAAGTGGACCGTCATCGGGATGCCCATGGCCATCGCGTCCTTGCCCGCAGCGGCAAAGGCATCCGAGCCGGCTGCGGCCTTGAACGACTCCATGTCGTCCCACTCGAACTCGGCGTAGTAGCGATACGACGGCTCGCCGAACGGCGAGGCGAAGACCTTGCCGTGCCGGAACGCCGCGCATTCGACTGGCGCGGTGAACTCGTCGAGGTGCTGCCGGTACCGATCGGGGTCGGGCTCGGACTCGTACTGGACGATGGCTCGGATCACGGGCGCCCTCCTTCGTCGATGACGCCGGGGAGCGTATAGCGTCCTCGCCGTGAGCTCGACCGCCTTCGCCGCCGTGCTCGCCGCCGCGGCCGGGCTCGCCGGCGCCGTCCAGATCGCCGTTCAGGGACGCCTGAACGAGCGCGTGGGAAGCATCGAGGCCGCGGCCACCGCATCAGTCATCGGAGCGGTGCTCGCGATCGTCGTGCTCCTCGCCGTCCGCAGGTCGCTCGGCGGTGTCGGCGACGCCGTCGCCGGGCCGAAGTGGCAGCTCCTCGGCGGCGCGATGAGCATCCTCATCATCCTCTCGATCACGATCGCGGGGCCGCGGATCGGCGTCGTCGCGACGACCGCGTTCCTCATTGCGGCGCAGTTCGCGCTCGCGGCCGTGATCGACCGCTACGGCTGGTTCGGCGTCGATCGCGTCGCGCTGACGTGGCCGCGCGTGCTGGGTCTGGGCCTGTTGATCGTCGGGGCCGCGCTGACCCTGCGGCGTTGAGCGCCATCGTGGACGGTCTCGAGCCCGCGCTCGTCTGGGAGCGCTTCTTCGAGCTGACGCGCATCGCACGCCCGTCGAAGGAGGAAGGTCCCGCGCGTGCGCACGTGCTCGCGTGGGCGTCGGCGCGCGACCTCGAGGCCGCCACGGACGCCGAAGGGAACGTCGTCGTCCGCGTCCCGGCGACGAGCGGACGCGACGGCACTCCGGTCGCGGTCCTCCAGGCCCATCTCGACATGGTGTGCGAGCGCGATCCGGACTCGGCGTTCGACCCTCGCGAGGGTCGGATCGACGTCCGCGTCGACGCCGACTGGGTGGGCGCCGACGGCACGACCCTCGGAGCGGACAACGGGATCGGCGTCGCTCTCGCGCTGGCAATCGTCGACGACGCGACGGTCGAGCACGGACCGCTCGAGCTGCTCTTCACCGTCTCGGAGGAGCAGGGGCTCGACGGCGCCAAGGCACTCGACGCAACGATCGTGGCGGGGCGCAGGCTGATCAACCTCGACGGCACGAGCGACGGCGCGCTCACGGTGGGGTGCGCCGGCAGCGACCACACGACGCTCCGCTTCCCGCTGTCTCCCGTCGACGTCCCGCCCGGACGGGTGGCCCTGCGCATCCAGCTCTCCGGAGGGCGGGGGGGCCACTCGGGCGAGGACGTCGGCTCCGGGCGGCTGAACGCGCTCAAGGGACTCGGGCAGGTCCTCGCCGCGGCCCATGGCGTGGGGCCGTTCGGGCTGGTGAGCTTCAAGGGTGGGGTGAGCCGAAATGCCATCCCGCGCGAGGCGAGCGCTGTCGTCGCCGTGGAGAACCTGCCTGCCTTCGAGAGCGCCGCGAACACTGCGCTCGAGGCGCTCCAGCGCAGCCATCCGGACGAGAAGCTCTCGCTGACCTACGAGCGAGTGGATGCCGATGGAGCGACGACCGTCGAGACGACACGGCGCGCGCTCGACCTGATCTCCGCGATCCCGACCGGCGTGGTCGCGATGTCCGCGCATCTGTCCGACACCGTCGAGACGAGCGTCAGCCTCACGGTCGCGCGCACGGAGTCGGACGAGCTGCAGCTCTCCTCGATGGCGCGCAGCTCGAACACCGCCGCCCTCGACGAGCTGCTCGAGCGAATGCACGGAGTCGCGCGCGCGGCCGGCGCGGAGATCGACGTCCGGCGCTCCTATCCGCCGTGGGAGCCACTCCTCGACTCGGCGCTCCTTCGAACCGCACGGGCGACGTTCACGAGGCTCTTCGAGACCGAGCCGGAGCTGACGGTCGTCCACGGCGGGCTCGAGTGCGCCGTGCTCGGCCAGAAGCTCGATGGAGTCGAGATGGTCTCGATCGGACCCGAGATCGTCGGCCCGCACGCACCCGGCGAGCGGGTGCGGATCTCGAGCACGCAGCGCGCGTACCGGCTGCTCAGCGCACTGCTGGACGACCTCTCGCGCTAGACCCGGCGCTTGCAGCGGCTCTCGAGGGCGGCCGGATCGAGCACGGTCGTGCGGCCGCGCGCGAGCGCGACGGCATCGAGCGTGGCCTCCTCGCGCAGCACGCGATTGACGGTCGCACGTGACGTCCCGGCCATCGCCGCGATGTCCTCCTGCGTCAGCGGCACCACGCCGTCGCCGTACGTCGCGGCCAGCTCGACGAGCCGACGACGCACGCGCGTCTCGGCGTCCACGTAGTGAGCCTCGACGACACGCTCCGTCGACCGGCGTAGCTGTTCCGCGAGCAGCCGGAGGAGCACGTCCTTGACGCCAGGATGCTCGCGTTGCAAGAGCGCGAAGTCGTCACGGAAGACCGATCGCGTCTCGCCGGCCTCGAGGGCCTCGACGGTCGCCGAGCGGCGCGAGTCGGGGAGCAGGAGCGCCAGCTCGCCGAACGTCTGACCCGGCCCGAGGACGTCGACGAGGACGCTGTCGCCGAGCGGTGTCAGCACCCGCGCGCCGAACCGTCCGCGGACCACGAGGTGGAGCGAGTCGGCGAGATCCTCGCGATGGAAGACCACCTCGCCCCGCGAGAACGTCCGCCGCCGCGCGATCGCGAGGAGCTCCCGGACGTCCTCGGGCGGCAGATCGGCGAGCAGCGGCCACTCCATCGCGTGAAGTCTGTGTAACGACGGTGACATTCGCAACGTCACGTGCGTCAACGACGCCACGCCGACCGCCTCCTACGCTCCAGACATGACGGATCGGACGAGAAGGGAGCACACCATGAAGCGCATCGCCACCATCGCAGCAGTGATCACCGCCTTCGCAATCGCACCATCGGTCGCGTCGGCCGGCGGGGGGAACTTCGCCGCACAGGTCAAGCCTCAGTTCAAGGCGCAGGTCATCGGCGCACAGGTCGCGAGCGTGCAGCGCGTCCAGGCCATGGTCTCCGTGCAGAGGTACCGCATCCAACTGGCGCAGACGCAGAAGTGGACGAAGCTCCCTGCACCGATCCGCTAGTTCCTTCTCACGATCCATCCGAGGGGGAGGGGGCCCGAACAGGGCCCCTTTCCTCGTCTAGAGACCGACGATGTCGTCCGGGCGGACGGGGACGCGGGCGAGCTCGCGCCCCGTGGCATCGCGGAGCGCCGACACGATCGCAGCGGTCGAGACGACGGTCGGCGGCTCGCCGACTCCCTTCACCCCGTACGGCGCGTCCGGCTCCGGGTCCTCGACGAGCTCGGAGACGACGGGGGGCATGTCGAGGAACGTCGGGATCAGGTAGTCGGTGAAGCTTGCGTTCGTGATGACTCCGTCGCGCGTCTGGATCTCCTCCATGAGCGCGAGCCCGAGGCCCTGCGCGGTTCCGCCCTCGATCTGCCCCTCGACCGCGGTCCGACTGAGTGCTTTGCCGACGTCCTGAGCCGTTCCGATCCACACGACGCGCGTGAGGCCGAGGTCGACGTCGACCTCGACGACCACCCGCATGGCGGCGACAGCGAGTGCGACGTGCGCCTGGCCGTCCGTGACCTGCCCGGTCTCGGGATCCAGTGGAAACGTGCGCGGGTGGCGGTAGACGCGCTCGACGTCGACGGGGCCGCCCGTCCGCTCGCGCTCCTCGAGCGCGGCGCGACAGGCCGTCTGCACCGCACCGGCCGCCATCCACGTCATGCGTGAGGCCGACGACGACCCCGCCGAGCCGACGTGGGCGGTCGAGCCCGTGGCGAGCGCGACCTCCTCGGTCCCCAGCTCGAGCCGAGCGACCTGGAGGATGACGTCGCTCACGCCCTGTCCGACCTCGGCGGACGCACAGTGAACCTCGGCCGAGCCGTCCTCGGCGAGCACGACGCGGGCGGTGCAGTAGTCGTCGAAGCCCTCCGAGTAGCAGATGTTCTTGAAGCCGACCGCGAAGCCGACGCCGCGGCGAATGCCCTCGCCCCGGGTCGTGTTGCCGGCGCCGCCGGGAAGGCGGATCGCGTCCCGTGGAAGCGCCTCGGGCTCCGGGGCGGGCAGTGCCGCTGCGCGGCGAATGACCTCGCGCGTCGGGAGCGAGCCCAGTACGGTCTGGCCGGTCGCGAGCTTCGCTCCGGGCTCGAGCGCGTTGAGGAGACGGAGCTCGATCGGGTCGATGTCGAGCGCCGCCGCGAGCCTGTCCATCTGGGCCTCGGCCGCGAAGCACGTCTGCACCGCGCCGAAGCCGCGCATCGCGCCACACGGTGGGTTGTTCGTGTAGACCGCGAGACCGTCGATCGCGACGTTCTCGACCGCATAGGGGCCGACCGCGAAGGAGCAGGCATTCGAGATCACCGCCGTCGAGCTGGAGGCGTACGCGCCGCCGTCGACGAGGATCCGCATCTTCACGGCGACCAGCTGCCCGTCGCCCGTCGCCCGATGCTCAGCCCAGATGCGCGCCGGGTGCCGGTGGATGTGCCCGACGAACGACTCCTCGCGGTTGTAGACGATCTTCACCGGCCGGTCCGTGCGCAGGGCGAGCATCGCCGCGTGAATCTGCATCGAGAGGTCCTCACGGCCTCCGAAGGCCCCGCCGACCCCGGCCAGGTGGATCCGGACCTGGTCGGCGTCGAGACCGAGGCACGGCGCGACCTGGTCACGGTCGACGTGAAGCCACTGGGTCGCGACGTGGATGTCGATGCCGCCCTCGCCGTCCGGGATCGCGATGCCCGACTCGGGCCCGAGGAACGCCTGGTCCTGCTGACCGACGTCGTATACCCCTGCGACGCTGACGTCCGCCTCCGCGTCGGGATCGCCACGGCGGATGACGAGCGAGCGAACGACGTTCGGCCGGGGGTCGTCCCTGTACCCGTGCCCCATCGTCGGGCGGTCGGGGTGGAGTGGCTCCATCTCGGTCGCTCGCTCCGGATCGACCACGGGCTCGAGCGGTTCGTACTCGACGCTCACCGCCTCGGCCGCCCGGCGAGCCTGCTCGGGCTCCTCGGCCGCGACGATGGCGACTGCCTCGCCGAAGTACCGGACGCGGTCGCTCGCAAGGACGGGCTGGTCCGCGAATTCGAGGCCGTACGTCTTCGCGCCCGGGACGTCCTCGTGCGTCAGCACGGCGTGAACACCCGGCATCCCGCGCGCATCGGAGACGTCGATCTCGAGGATCCGCGCGTGCGCGTGCGGGCTGCGGACGGTGTGCCCCCAGAGCATCCCAGCGGCGTGCAGGTCGCTCGCGTACGCGAACTCACCCGCCACCTTCGGCACGGCGTCAGTGCGACGCGTACTCGACGCCGCGTGGCCGACCTCGATCGTCCTCGTCGCACTCACCGCCCGGCGGCCTGATGGACGGCGTCGAGGATCTTCGAGTAGCCCGTGCATCGGCACAGGTTCCCGGAGAGCGCCTCACGGATCTCGTCGTCGCTCGGGTCGGGGACGCGGCTGAGGAGATCCGCAGCGGCGACGACGAAGCCCGGAGTGCAGAAACCGCATTGAACGGCTCCCGTGTCGGCGAAGGCCTCCTGCACCGGATGCAGCCGGTCGCCGTCGGCGAGCCCTTCGACGGTCCGCACAGCGTGGCCGTCGGCCTGGGCGGCGAGCACGAGGCACGAGCAGACGAGGTCACCGTCGAGGAGCACGGAGCACGAGCCGCACTCGCCCTGCTCGCACGCGTTCTTCGAGCCGGGTAGCTCGAGCCGGTCGCGAAGCGTCACGAGCAGGCTCTCCCCCGCCCAGACGTCGGCCTCGTGATGCACTCCATTGACAGTCAGCTCGATTCTCACGCGAGACACCTGTCGAGCGCACGCTGCGTCAGGACGCGGAGAGCGTGGCGTCGGTACGCCGCGGTGCCGCGCACGTCGTCGATCGGGGTCGCCGCAGCGGCGACCTGCTCGGGGAACGTGTCCGCCTCGTCGAGACGGGCCTTCACCAGCCGAGGCGTCGGCGCCGCGGAGCCGAACGCGGCGCGCAGCTCACCGCGCTGACGGTCCGCGACGAGTGCGAGCGAGGTGACGGCGATCACCATCGCGTTGCGCGGCCCGATCTTCATGAAGGTCTGCGGTTGTCCGCTGGGCTGGACGTATGCGCCGAGGATGAGCTCGTCCTCGGCGAGCGCGTTCCGCTTGACGCCGACGAGAAACTCCTCGATCCGGATGCGGCGCGCACCGCGGACGCTCGCGACCTCGATCTCGGCGCCTTCGATCAGGAGCGGTGGGAGTGCGTCCCCGGCCGGAGACGCGGTGCCGAGGTTGCCGCCGATCGTTCCGCGGTTGCGGATCTGCGGCGAGCCGACCGTGCGCGAGGCCTCGGCGAGTGCCCGGAGGTCGTCCCCGAGCCCCATTGCCTCCGTGTAGGTCAGCCCCGCTCCCAGTCGGAGCGTCCCGTTCTCGGACGCCGAGCCGCGGAGCTGGTCGACCTCGTTGAGGTTCAGGATCGCGTCCGGCCTCGTGCGATCGAAGTTGAGCGCCACCATGAGGTCGGTCCCGCCCTGGATCGGCACTGCCTCGGGATACTCGGACTTCAGCCTGAGGGCGTCGTCCAGTGAGCGGGGTGTGAGGACGTCCACGTTCTCGTTCTACCGCTCCTCGCGCACGTACGGCCGGCCGAGTGCCGCCGGAGCGCCGATCCTCCGGCGCGCGAACGCCGTCGACACCAGGACGAGCACGACGACGGTCATGACGTACGGCAGCGCCTGGAGGAACTCCGGCGTGACGGTCACGTCGTGGGCCTGCAACGCGAACGGCAGAGCGGAGAGCCCGCCGAAGAGGTACGCCCCGACGAGGCACAGCTCCGCACGCCAGAACGCGAAGATGACGAGCGCGATCGCAATCCAGCCCGCGCCGCTGACGAGCACGTCGCCGGCGACCCACCCCGGGGCGATCGCGAGGCTGTAGCACGCACCGCCCACACCCGCGAAGGCGCCGCCGACGAGGACGTGCACGTACCGATAGAGCGCGACGTTGATTCCCATCGCGTCGGCCGACGCCGGGGCCTCACCGACTGCGCGGACATTGAGCCCGAGACGCGTCCGCGCGAGGTACAGCCCGACCGCGAGCGTCGCCAGCCAGGAGAGGTACACGACCGCCGACTGGTCGAACAGGATCGGACCGAAGAACGCCACGTCCCCGAGGCCGAACAGGTCGAGGGGCTTGAACTGGTGGACGGCCGGGAGCTCGGCGAGGTGGAGCTCGGCCCCGAAGTACGCCGACAGGCCGAGCCCTCCGGCAAAGATCGTCAGCGCGAGGCCCGAGACGATCTGGCTCGCGCGCAGCGTGATCGTCAGGAAGGCGTGGATCAGCGCCATCGCGGCGCCCGACGCGGCGGCCGCGAGGATCGCGACGGTGAGGACGACCTCGGTGCTCCCGTCCACGCGCTGCGACGCCCAGAATCCAACCGCGGCGCCGAACAGCATCATCCCCTCGACCCCGAGGTTGAGCACGCCCGACCGCTCCGCGAGGAGCTCGCCGAGCGCCGCGTACAGGAGCGGCGTCCCGTAGAGAACTGCCTGCGCGAGGACGATGACGAGCAGGCTGTCGTTCACGCCGCTGCCTCCGGAGCCGTGCCCCCGTCGGCATGTGCCCGAACCCTGCGCCTGATGGTCAGGCGATAGCGGATGAGGAGCTCGCCGCCGAGCGCGCAGAACAGGATGATCCCCTGCATCACCCCGACGAGGCCGGACGGGAAGTCGGCACCCTGCAGGGTGTAGCCGGCGTTCAGCAGGCCACCGATGAGGACGGAGACGAGGCACACGGCGAGCGGGTTGTAGCGCGCGAGCGCGGCGACGACGATGCCCGTGTAGCCGAAGGCGGCTGCCTGCAGCCCCTGCGGGCTGCCGTCGAGCGTGTGCGAGAACTCCGCCACCTGACTCGCGCCCCCGATCCCGGCGACAGCGCCCGAGAGCGCCATGACCGCGAGGATCTTCCGTCGTGTCCGCATTCCCGCGTAGCGGGCGGCCCGAGGCGAGTCCGCGATCACGCTGACCTCGAAGCCGAAGCGTGTCCGCGAGTAGAGGGCCCAGAGCATGACGGCGACCCCGACCCCGATCGCGAAGCCGAGCGGGACGACGACGTCCGAGCCGAAGCTCGGCCACTCGGCGGCCTCGGGCATGGGCTTCCCCTGCGGGAAGGCGCGCGCCTGCAACGTGGAGGTGTCCCGCCAGTACGACGCGCTGTCGTAGATGAGGTACGTGAGCAGGAGCCCCGCCACGTAGTTGAGCATCAGCGAGGTGATGATCTCGTTCGTGTTCGCAAATGCCCGGAGCGCGCCGGGGATGAGCGCCCACGCTGCTCCGAGCACGGCGGCCGCGACGCACATCGAGACGACGAAGAGCGGGGTCGACTCCACGCCGTGGTCGCCGAGCTGGAGAGCGATCCACGCCGCGCCGACGGCGCCCAGGTAGAGCTGCCCCTCGGCCCCGATGTTGAAGAGCTCCATGCGGAACGCCGCCGCCGCGGCAAGCCCGGTGAAGAGGATCGGCGTCGCCGAGATGAGCGTCGTGGACAGCGACTGATTCCCCGTGAACCCCGCTTCGACGATGTCGCGGAAGGTCGCACCGACGGCGTGGCCGCTCACGGCGAGGACGACGGCCAGGATCGCGAACGCCACGGCAAGCGAACCCAGCGGCACGACGACGGACAGCCACCACGGTTGCTCGAGGCGGCGCTCGAGCCGGATCACGAGCCTCTGCCCCCGGCCATCAGCAGCCCGATCTCCTCGACCGAAGCCGCGCCCGCCCGGAGCTCGCCGGCGATCTCCCCCTCGTACATGACGAGGATGCGGTCGGCGAGTGCCCGGATCTCGTCGAGGTCCTCGCTCAGCAGCAGGATCGAGACGCCGCTCGCCGCCGCATCGCGCAGGTAGGCGTGCACGGTCTCGATCGCGCCCACGTCCAGGCCACGGGTCGGCTGGGCGACGACCAGGACGAGCGGATGGTCCTCGAACTCCCGGCCGAGGACAAGCTTCTGGAGATTGCCGCCCGAAAGGTTACGCGCCGGCGTCTCGGGCCCCGGGGTCTTGACGTCGTAGCGCCGGATGATCCCGAGTGCCCGATCGCGCATCCGGCGCAACGCGAGCAGCGGCCCGCGTGACAGGGACCGGCCACGGTACGTCTTGATCGCGACGTTGTTCGTCACGCTGAGGCTCGGCGCCAGCCCGGTTCCCAGACGGTCCTCGGGGACGTGCGAGATTCCGGCCATGATCGCCTCGCGCGGGTCGCCGCCGCGAAGCGCGCGGCCGCCGACCCGGATCGATCCCGCGCGGACGTCGCGCATGCCCGAGACGGCCTCGGCGAGCTCTCGCTGCCCGTTGCCGGCTACCCCGGCGACCCCCACGATCTCGCCTTCTCGAAGCGAGAACGAGACGTCCTTGACCGCGGTCTCGCCGCGATCACCGGGCACGGTGAGGCCTTCCACCTCGAGGGTCATGACGTCGGCGAGCTGTCTCGCCTCCTGGAGCGGCCGCGAGATCTCGATCTCCCGTCCGACCATGAGTGCGGCGAGCGACCGTAGCGAGGCGTCGACGGCGTCGACCGTCTCCACCGACCGCCCCCCGCGCAGGATGGTCACGCGGTCGGCGACCGCCTTCACCTCGTGCAGCTTGTGCGAGATGAAGATGACCGTCTTCCCCTCGTCGGCCATCGCGCGCAGAGTCGCGAAGAGGGAGACCGCCTCCTGCGGCGTGAGGACGGCGGTCGGCTCGTCCATGATCAGGATCCGCGCGTCGCGGTAGAGCGCCTTCAGGATCTCGACCCGCTGCTGCTCGCCGACCGAGAGCTGCCAGATCTTCGCGCGCGGGTGCACATCGAGTCCGTAGCGCTCGCCCAGCTCGGCGACCGTGCGCTCGATGGTGCGGCCGTGCAGGAAGAACGTCGCCTCCTTGCGGTGGTCGCCGAGGACGACGGTCTCGGCCACCGTGAACGGCGCGACGAGCCGGAAGTGCTGGTGCACCATGCAGATGCCCGCGTCGAGCGCGTCTCGCGGAGAGTGGAAGCGCACGGGCTCCCCATACAGCTCGACGTCGCCCTCGTCCTGGCGGTAGAGCCCG
>DASTWH010000345.1:0-2746 GCA_035758735.1 Gaiellaceae bacterium | reverse complement strand
CATACCAACTCGCAAGGCTGAACCTCGTCGACGCTCCTGGTGGAGGGAAGATGGCGTCCGCGGCCGGCTGAGGCGGGCCGCGGACGCCCGCCGTCAGTGGCTCCGCGAATGCGGGAGCCTGACGAGGGCGGGGACATACGGGTCCTCTCCGGTGAGCAGGCGGAACGCAGCGGGGATCTGCCTCCGCCGCGCGACACCGAGCTTCACCCGAAGCGCGTCGCTGTGTGCCTTGGCGGTGCGGGCGGAGATCCCGAGCGAGACCCCCACCTCGTCGTTCGAGCACCCGGCCGCGATCAACGCGACGACTTCGCGCTGTCGGACGGTCAGCAACGCTTCGGTCCCGGTGTGCGTCCTCGTCATGGCCGGGATTGTGGTCTCCCTCGTTCGAGGGATCCATTCGTCGCGGGGTGTAAACCCGGGTGTAACCGTTGTGCGCACCGGCCGCGTCCCGCAGCTCGATCAGGGCGCCTTCGGCAGGCTGCTCTAGACTGACGTGACGTGCCAGCGACCGTGATCGTCGGCGCGCAGTGGGGCGACGAGGGGAAGGGCAAGATCGTCGACCTGCTCGCCCAGGAGTCCGACCTCGTCTGCCGCTACCAGGGCGGTCCCAATGCGGGCCACACCATCGTGGTCGACGGCGAGACGTACAAGATCCGGGCGATCCCGTCGGGGATCATCACGGGCGTCGCGAGTGCCATCGGCGCAGGGTGCGTCGTCGACCCGGCCGTGCTGATCGACGAGCTCGACGAGCTCGAGGAGAGGGGCCATCGCACGGACGGCCTCGTGTTCGTCTCGGGCAACGCCCACCTGATCATGCCGTGGCACGTGGCGCTCGACGGCGCCCGCGAGCGCCGGCTCGGGAAGCTGCAGATCGGGACGACCCGTCGTGGGATCGGGCCGGCGTACGCAGACCGCGCCACGCGGATCGGGATTCGCGTGCAGGACATGCTCGACCCGAAGATCCTCCGCGAGAAGATCGAGCTCGCCGCAGGCGAGAAGAACGTGTGGCTCGAGCAGGTCTACGGTCTCGCGCCGTTCGACGTCGAGGAGGTGGTCGCCCGGACGCTGGCACACGCCGAGCGTCTCGCCCCGTACGTCGCCGATACGTCGCTCCTCGTCGACCGAGCGCTGACCGACGGCCGGCGGGTGCTTTTCGAGGGCGCCCAGGGAACGCTGCTCGACCTCGATCACGGCACCTATCCGTTCGTCACGTCGTCGAGCCCCATCGCCGCGGGCGCGGCGGTGAGCTTCGGGATCGGGCCGCAGCGGATCGACGAGGTGCTCGGCGTCGCGAAGGCCTACGTCACGAGGGTCGGCGAAGGGCCGTTCCCGAGCGAGATCGAGGGCCCGGCACAGGCGCAGGTGCGCGAGCTCGGTGGAGAGTTCGGGACCGTCACGGGTCGTGAGCGGCGCTGCGGCTGGCTCGACCTGGTGGCGCTGCGCTTCGCGGTCCGAGTGAACGGCATCACGTCGCTCGCGCTGACCAAGCTCGACGTCCTCTCGGCCTTCGACGAGATCCCCGTCTGCGTGCGCTATCGCCTGCCCGACGGGAGCGAGACCGACGACTTTCCGGCTCATCAGTCGGACTTCCATCACTGTGCGCCGGTCTTCGAGACGCTCGCCGGATGGGGCGAGGAGCTCGACGGGCCTGCGCTGCCCGCCGCAGCGGCCGAGTACGTCGCGTTCGTGTCCGACGCGCTTGCCGTCCCCGTCGGCCTCGTCGGCACCGGCGCAGCGCGCGACGCGGTGCTCACGATCCCGGCGTAGACCGCAGTGCGAGTCCTCGTCGTCGGCGCGGGAGGACGGGAGCACGCGCTCGCCTGGAAGCTGTCGTCCTCGCCGTCGCTGACCGAACTGCACGCCGCACCGGGGAATCCCGGGATCGCGGCGGTCGCGACGTGCCATCCGGTCGCGCCCGACGACGGCGAGGCCTTGCTCGCGCTCGCGACCTCGCTCGGGATCGAGCTCGTCGTGATCGGCCCCGAGGCGCCGCTGGTCGACGGTGTCGCCGACCTCCTGCGACAGGCCGGCATCCCCGTGTTCGGCCCGTCCGCCGAAGCGGCCCGGATCGAGGGCTCCAAGCGATTCGCCAAGGACGTCATGGCCGCGGCGGGCGTGCCCACAGCGGCGCTGCTCCCGAAGCCACGTGCCCCGTGCGTCCTCAAGGCCGACGGGCTTGCGGCCGGAAAGGGCGTGGTCGTCTGCCGTACCGAGGACGAGCTCGAGGAGGGGCTCGTGACGGTGCGAGCGTTCGGCGACGAGTTCGTCGTCGAGGAGCTGCTCGACGGGCCCGAGGTCTCCATCCTCGCGGTCTGCGACGGCGCCCGGGCGCTCGCTCTGCCGCCTGCGCGTGACTTCAAGCGCGCATACGACGGCGACACCGGGCCGAACACGGGTGGCATGGGATCGTTCGCGCCCGTCGCGGACGTCGACGTCGACAGGCTGGTCGCCGATTCGGTCGAGCCCATCCTCGCCGAGCTCGCGCGGAGAGGCTCACCGTTCGTCGGGACGCTCTTCGTCGGCGTGATGCTCACGTCGGACGGCCCGCGGGTGCTCGAGTACAACTGCCGCTTCGGCGATCCCGAGACGCAGTCGGTGCTGCCGCTCGTCGGCGGCGACCTCCTCGCGGTGCTCGCGGCCGCGGCATCCGGCTCGCTCGAAGGTCTCTCGCTGGAGCCGTCGGGAGAGAGCGCCGTCACGGTGGTGCTGACCGCGGGCGACTACCCCGCCGCCGGCGATCGAGGCG
>DASTWH010000344.1:0-5320 GCA_035758735.1 Gaiellaceae bacterium | reverse complement strand
TCTCCTCGGTGATCGGGCGGCGCGACGCGATGCTCGTCCCGAGGTCGCCCGAGCCGATGGTCTGGAGGTACCGCCAGTACTGCTCGTAGATCGGGTCGTCGAGCCCGTACTGGTCGCGGACCTGCGCGACGGACTCGGCCGACGCGCGCTCGCCGAGCAACGCCTCTGCCGGAGACCCGGGGAGAGCCCGGATCCAGAAGAAGACGAGCAGCGAGAGCCCGATGAGGATCGGGACGAGCAGGATGAGCCGGCGGACGGCGAAGCGGAGCACTGTGCCCCTACCTCGTCGTCCGCCGGCCCACCGTCATTCCGTCCCTTCTCCTACCCGACGAAGCGCACGGTCGCGAACGACTCCAGCGTCACGGGGCTCGGCTTGTAGCCGACCACGTTCGTCTGGAAGCCGAGCGCGGGCTTCGTGTGCGCGTACGGCACGCCCGGGAGGAAGTTCATGATCATGCGGTTCGCCCGCTGGTACATGGCCTTCCGCTTCGCGGCGTTCGTCTCCGCCAGCGCCTTGTTCAGCAGATTGAAGATCGCGGGGTTGTTGAAGCCCCACTGACCCTGCTTCGTGCGGAAGAAGGACCCGATGAAGTTGTCCGGGTCACCGTAGTCACCCGTCCACCCGATCAGGTTGAGCGCGCCGGCGGTGCCGGCCTGGACGCGTCCGACGTAGTCGGGCCGCCAGGGAGCGCTCTTCGGGATCACCTTGAAGCCGGACTTGTTCAGGCTCGCGGCGAACACCTGGAAGTTCTTGGCCGGATCCGGCATGTAGGGACGCGAGACGTCCGTGGGATACCAGAACTCGACCTCGACCGGGAGCGTGAGCCCTGCCTGCTGCAGGAGCTGCTTCGCCCGGGCCGGGTTGTACGGGTACTTCTTGACGTCCTTCGCGTAGCCGAGCACCTGCGGCGGCATGAACTCGTTCGCCACCTCGCCACGGCCCGAGTAGAACGCCTTGATGACGCCGGCCCGGTCGAGACCGTGCGCGACGGCCTGACGGACGAGCGGGTTGTCGAAGGGCTTGACGGCCTGGTTGATCGTCACGTACGCGACGTTGAACGCGGGCCGGTCGAGCACCTTCATCTTGCTGTTCTTCTTGATCGTCGGGATGTCCTGCGGCTCGACGAGGTCGTAGCCCTGGATCTCACCCGTCTGGAGCGCCTGGAGCCGCGCGGCGTTGTCCGGGATCGCGCGGAAGATGACGCGCCGCAGGATCGCCTTGCGACCCCAGTACGAGTCGTTCCGGACGATCTCGAGCTTGTCGCCGATCTTCCACGACTCGAGCTTGAACGGGCCCGTCCCGACGGCCTGGCCGCCCGGCACGCCGTAGTCGCCGGTCGGCGTGAAGACGCCGTCCTTCGAGAGCGTGCCCTTGTCCGCGCCGTACCGCTTCATCGCGGTCGGGCTCTGGATGTGGAACGACGTGAGCGACAGCGCCCCCAGGAACGCCGCGTTCGCGCGCCTGAGCGTGACGACCGCGGTCGTCGCGTTCGGGGCCTTGCAGCTGCGGTAGAGCGGCGAGTTCGTGAGGCCCTTCGCCGCCTTCTTGTAGCCGCCGAAGACCGTGTAGTAGTAGTACGAGGTCGAGTCGGACGCGAACGGGCCGGTGAAGTTGTACCACCGGTCGAAGTTCGCGCAGACCGCCTGCGCGTTGAACGGCGTGCCGTCGTGGAACTGGACGCCGCTGCGGAGCCGGAACGTCCACACGCGGCCGCCGTTCGACGCCTTCCACGAGCGCGCGAGGAGCGGCTGCAGGGTGGTCGTGCCGGGCTTCAGCCCAACGAGTCCCTCGGTGATCTGGTCGATCACGCGCAGAGACTCACCGTCGGAGACGACCGCGCCGTCGAGCGACGTCGGCTCGGCGGCGGTGCCGAAGACCAGCGTGTCGCTGGTCGCTGCGTTGCCGCCGCTCGCGGCGAACGCCGCCGCGGCGGTCGCCAGGGCGGCGATCGCTACGACGAGCAGCGCCTTCAGTGCCTTGTGCATTGTCCTCCTTCTCAATCCTTGACCCGATCTCGCCCTCTCCGTGGCGAGACCGCCGCACAGTATGACCCCAGGCGGCGCAAAAAGTTCGAATTCGTGAGGCGGCTCGTCGGCCCCGACAGGTGGTGGCCCAACGTCCCCCAGGGCCACTCCCGTGTCCCTGATGTCACGCTAACCGCAAAACCGTGTCTCTATTGCGCCCATTGTGTGCCAGGCCGGACGCGGGTCGTCGGGCGGTCGCACACGCGAGCCGACCACGGGCCGCTCGCGCGCCGGCGCGAGAGGCCTGCGGCGGCCGGCCGTTCGCCCCGTCGAGCCGTGCTTAGGCGGCGAGCGAGGCGAGCTCGCGCAGCGCGGCGAGCCGGCTCAGCGCCTGGCCCTCGAGCTGCCGGACGCGCTCCCTCGTGAGATCGAGCTCGTGCCCGATCGCCTCGAGCGTCCACGGCTCGCCCTCGAAGCCGAACCGCAGCTCGAGGATCCGCCGCTCGCGCTCGGGGAGCGCGTCGAGCGCCCGGCGGACGCCCTGGCGCCGGAGCGACTCCTCGGCCTCGTCGAACGGGTCGACGGCCTCGCGGTCGGCGAACAGGTCGCCGAGCTCGCCCTCGTCGTCCGCGCCGACCGACTGGTTGAGCGAGACCGATGCGTGCGCTGCGCCCATCGCCTCCTCGACGTGCTGGATGGGCAGCCCGGTCGCCTCGGCGAGCTCCTCCTTCGTCGCCTCGCGGCCGAGCTCGACCTCGAGCCGCCGCGCGGCGCGCGAGAGCTTCTGCTGCCGCTCGACCACGTGGACGGGCACGCGGATCGTGCGCGCGTGGTTGGCGACCGCGCGCTGCACCGACTGGCGGATCCACCACGTGGCGTAGGTCGAGAACTTGAACCCGCGGCGCCAGTCGAACTTCTCGACGGCGCGGTTGAGCCCGAGCGTCCCCTCCTGGATGAGGTCGAGGAACGGCACGCCGAGACCGCGGTACCCCTTCGCGATCGACACGACGAGCCGCAGGTTCGACTCGATCATGTGCCGCTTCGCCGTCGGGTCGCCGCGCTCGATGCGCTTCGCGAGCTGCACCTCCTGCGCCGCGTTGAGGAGCTTGTGCCGGCCGACGTCGGCCAGGAAGAGCTGCAGCGAGTCGGCGGCGCCGGAGAGCGCCTCGCTCGCCCAGACGGCGGCCTCGGCCGCCTCCTTGGCCTTCTCCTCCTCCGACTGCTTCGGCAAGCCGACCTCGAGGCCCATCGCCTCCAGCTCGCGGGTGACCTGTTCGACCTCCTCCGAGCCGAGCTCCTGCTCGGTGACGAAGGCCTCGAGCTCGGCGGGATCGACCCAACCTCGCTCCTCCGAGCGCTCGACGATGCCCTTGAGCTGCTCGGATTCGAAGAGTTCGATGAGCTGGTTCTGCGTCAAGGCCGTTCAGTCAGTCCTTTCGTGACGTCGGCGGAGCACAAACTGTTCTGACTCTAAGTGCCTTTCTCCGATTCTTCCACGGAATCGCGTGCGCAAACCGTGTCACAAGGTCGCAACGTGGCCGGCACGTTCCCTATTCCATCCGATCCGGCGCGACGCGCCAGTGCGGACAGCCGTACACCTCTCAATGCTACGACGCCCGGCGGACGCGTGCGGTTAGACCCGTCGGTCTACCTGCGCGCGCGGGCGCGCTTCCGCGGCGTCGCGGGGCCCTTGGCCCGCCGCTCGGCGAGAAGCTCGAGCCCGCGCTCCAGCGTCAACGCCTCGGGGTCGTCCCCACGCCGCAGGCTCGCGTTGGTCTCGCCGTCGGTGACGTACGGGCCGAACCGCCCGTCCTTGACGACGAGCTGCTTCCCCGTCCCCGGATCGGCGCCCAGCTCCTTCAGCGGCGGCTTCGGCGCGCCGCGGCCGCGCCGCTCCTTCGGCTGCGCGAGGACCGTCTCCGCCTCCTCGACGGTGATCGTCAGGAGCTGCTCCTCCGAGGCCAGCGAGCGGGTCTCCGAGCCCTTCTTGACGAAAGGCCCGTAGCGCCCGTTCGCGACCACGATCTCCTCGCCGTCCGACCCGGTAAGGCTGCGCGGGAGCGTGAGGAGCCGGACGGCGTCGTCGAGGGTCACGGTCGCCGGGTCCATGCTCGCGAAGAGCGACGCCGTGCGCGGCTTCGACTCGTCGCCCTCGGGCAGGACCTCCGTCACGTACGGGCCGTAGCGCCCCACCCGCGCGACGAGCTCGTGGCCCGTCTCGGGATGCGCGCCGAGCGACCGGTCGACGTCCGCCGGCTGGGTCAGGAGCTCCTCCGCGCGCTCGGCGGTCAGCTCGTCCGGCGCGAGCTCGTCGGGGATGCTCGCCCTGGACTCGCCGCGCTCGAGGTACGGGCCGTAGCGCCCGACGCGGGCGACGATGTCGGAGCCCGGGATCTCGATCGAGTTCACCTCGCGCGCGTCGATGCCCTCGAGGTGCTCGGTCACGAGCGCCTGCAGCCCCGGGTCGCCGTCGCCGAAGTAGAAGCGCCGCAGCCAGTCGACGCGCTCCTCCCCGCCCGACGCGATGCGGTCGAGGTCGTCCTCGAGGCGCGCGGTGAAGTCGTAGTCGACGAGCTGCTCGAAGTGCCGCTCGAGCAGCTGGGTCACGGCGAAGGCGAGGAACGTCGGGACGAGCGCGGTGCCCTTCTTGTAGACGTAGCCGCGGTCGAGGATCGTCCCCATGATCGACGCGTAGGTCGACGGCCGGCCGATGCCGCGGTCCTCGAGCGCCTTGACGAGGCTCGCCTCCGTGTAGCGCGCGGGCGGGCTCGTCTCGTGCCCATGCGGCTCGAGCGCGGTCGCGGTCAGCTCCTCGCCGACCTGCAGCGCCGGGAGGCGGCGCTCCTCGTCCTCCTCGGACGGCTCGTCGCGCCCGGACTCGTACGCGAGCAGGAAGCCCGGGAACGTGATCACCGTGCCGCTCGCGCGGAAGCCGGCGTCCGTGCCGGCGTCGGTCGTCGCCCCCAGGTCGATCGAGACGGTCTGGCCGCTCGCGTCCTTCATCTGGGAGGCGACGGTGCGCTTGAAGACGAGCTCGTAGAGCGCGAGCTCGTCGCGGGAGACCTCGCCGCCGAGCTGCTGCGGCGTCCGGAAGACGTCGCCGGCGGGGCGGATCGCCTCGTGGGCCTCCTGCGCGTTCGCGACCGCGCGCTCGTAGAGACGCGGCTTCTCCGGCACCGTCTCGGCGCCGTACTCCCGCGTCGCGTGGGCCCGGGCCGCCTTCAGCGCCGCGTCGGAGAGCGTCACCGAGTCGGTGCGCATGTAGGTGATGTGCCCCGCCTCGTACAGCCGCTGCGCGAGCCGCATCGTCGTCTGTGACGAGAAGCGGAGCTTGCGGCTCGCCTCCTGCTGGAGC
>DASTWH010000321.1:0-2000 GCA_035758735.1 Gaiellaceae bacterium | reverse complement strand
CACGGTCATCTCGATCCTCCAGAGCCAGCGCGGCCTGGCCGGTCCGCTGATCGCTGCGCTCGGCGGGGCGGCGTGGGGGCTGATCACCTTCCTCGCGATCCCGGTGATCGCGATCGAGGGGACCGGCCCGATCGCGACGATCAAGCGCTCGGCCCATCTCTTCAAGGAGCGCTGGCGCGGCCAGGTCACCGGCAACATCGCGATCGGCGGCGGCGTCTTCCTGTTCGGCACGCTCCCGGCGATCCTGCTGATCGTCGTCGGTCTGGTCCTCTGGAACAACGACGGCTCGGGCGACGCGATCGCCCTCGGCGCGGTGATCGCGCTGATCGGCGCGACGCTGCTCGTCGTCACGCTGCTGGTCGCCCAGGCGCTGCGTCAGATCTTCGGGATCGCGCTCTACCGCTGGACCGCCGACGGCGAGGTCGTCGCCGGCTTCACCGAGGACGAGCTGGCCTCGGCGGTCAAGACGCGCGGCGCCTGAGAGCGCTACCCTGAACTCAGGCCTATAGCCGCAGCCGTCCTTCGAGCAGCGCTTCGCCCACATATCGCGGAGCCTCGGGACGGGGTCCGTGATGGCCATGCTCACGCTCTAGAAGGGGCGTGACGTCCGCCCCCTGAGGGGGTGGAATTCAGTGTGCTATCTTGGGCAGTCGCGCTTTTCGCGCCCGTCTCGCTCTCCCGCCGAACCTCGAAGGAGCCGCCGTCTTGGCACGTGTTGATGCCTCTCGCCTGCGCCGCAGTTTCTCGCGCCTCGAGAACGTTCTCGAGCTGCCGAACCTGATCGACATCCAGCGAAGCTCGTTCGACTGGCTGGTCGACACCGAGAACGGGGGCTTGCGCGAGACCATCGACGACGTCTCCCCGATCGAGGACTACACCGGCAACCTCGCCGTCGTCTTCGAGGAGATCCACTTCGACGATCCCGTCGCGTCGATCTCGGAGTGTCGCGAGAAGGACCTCACCTACGCGCGCCCGCTGACCGTCAAGGTCGCCTTCCAGAATCGCGAGACCGGCGAGATCCGCGAGCAGTCCGTCTTCATGGGCGACTTCCCGTGGATGACCGAGCAGGGCACGTTCATCATCAACGGCACCGAGCGCGTCGTCGTCACGCAGCTCGTCCGCTCGCCCGGCGCCTACGTGATGGAGCCCAAGGACCGCGAGAAGCAGGTCTTCATCGCCAACCTGATGCCGGCGCGCGGCTCCTGGCTCGAGCTCGAGATCGACAAGAAGGGCAAGGTCTTCGTCCGCATCGACCGCAAGCGCAAGCTGCCGGTCAGCGTGCTGCTGCGGGCGATGGGCGAGGTGCTGCGCGACAGCGGCGTCGCCCCGAGCTGGACCGGCAGCGACGAGGACATCCTCGCGCTGTTCGACAACTCGCTCTACATCCGCAACACGCTCGAGTCCGACACCGAGGTGACCAAGTCGGAGGAGGGCGCGCTGATCGAGCTGTTCAAGAAGCAGCGGCCGGGCGAGCCGCCGTCGGTCGACGCGGCCAAGAACCTGCTCAACCAGCTCTTCTTCGACCCCAAGCGCTACGACCTGACGCGCGTCGGTCGCTACAAGCTGAACTCGCGCCTGCACCTCGAGGAGTCGCTCGACACGCGCACGCTGACCCCGCGCGACATCGTCGAGCTGATCAAGGAGCTCGTCTCGCTGCCGAAGGACCTCGGCATCCCCGAGGACGGGCTCTACGAGGGCGAGCCGATCAAGGACTACGCGGCCGAGGCCCAGACCTATGGCCGCGAGCCGATCGAGGAGCGCCTCGACGAGTACGAGCACTTCGGCAACCGCCGTCTGCGCACCGTCGGCGAGCTGATCCAGGAGGCGTTCCGGATCGGCCTGTACCGCATGGAGCGGGTCGTGCGCGAGCGCCTCACCACCGAGGACGCCGACACGATCACCCCGCAGACGATCATCAACATCCGCCCGGTCGTCGCGGCGCAGAAGGAGTTCTTCGGCTCCTCGCAGCTGTCGCAGTTCATGGACCAGACGAACTCGCT
>DASTWH010000319.1:0-3671 GCA_035758735.1 Gaiellaceae bacterium | reverse complement strand
GCATCAGCGACTCGCGGGACGAGATGAGCGCTCGGCTCGCGGGCGCTCTCGGCGTCGACGCCGGCTGCGTGGCGGTGCGCGCGACGACCACCGACCACCTCGGGTTCACAGGACGGGGCGAGGGTCTCGCCGCGCACGCCGTCACACTCCTCCGCCGATGAAGCTCGTCCGCTACGCGGACCGTCCCGACCTCATGGAGCGGCGCTTCGAGGAGCTCGTCGAGCCTGCGTTTCCCGCGTACATGAACGAGAACGTGCCCGGGAACCTCTACTGGGATCGGCTCTACACCGACGTCCCCGACTTCCAGGTCGCCCTGGTCGACGGCGACGAGCTCCTCGCCGAGGCGCACGCGGTGCCGCTGCCCTGGGACGGCACGCTCGCCGACCTGCCGAGCGGCTGGGACGAGGGCTTCACGCGCGGCATGACATCCGAGCGTCAGCACACGGCACTCATGGCCATCGCGATCGCCGTGGCGCCGGTCCACAAGGGCCGCCGGCTCTCGAGCCGGATGATCGAGACGTTCGTGGAGAACGCGCGCTCTGCGGGCCTCGAGAACGGCGTCATCGCGCCCGTGCGCCCGACGTGGAAGGAGCGCTACCCGCTCATCGCCATCGAGGAGTACGTCGAGTGGCGACGCGACGACGGAGCGCACTTCGATCCGTGGCTGCGGATCCACGAGCTCGTCGGCGGTGAGATCATCGCCGCGGCGCCGAGGTCGATGGTCGTCCGGGGATCTTCTGCGGAGTGGGCGGAGTGGACCGGCATGGCGTTCCCCGCCGACGGCGAGTACGTCTTCCCGGGAGGTCTCGCCACGCTCGTGGTCGAGGACGGGATCGGTACACACGTCGAGCCGAACGTGTGGGTGCTGCACCGCGTCTAGCCCGGCAGCGTCACTCGCCCGTCGTCGACGACCACCAGACCGTCGCGCTCCAGCGAGCGCACCGCGTCGTCGTCGAGGCTCGCAAGCTCGCGCGGCGCCTCAGCCACCGTACGGAGGGTGCTGGCGCGAAGCTGTCGAAACGAGCCCTCGAACGGCCCCTGCTTGCGCCGTGGCTCTTCACGGATCCCGCGCGAAGGGCACTCGACCGCGAGCGGGCACGCGTCGCAGCGGGGGATGCGCGCCAGGCAGATCGTCGCGCCCAGGTCCATCAGCGCCTGTGCGGCGCCGGAGGAGAACTCTGCGCTGGTCCTGCTCATGACCCGCTCGACGTTCACGTCCACCGGGAGCACGTCCTCGTCGAACGCGAAGCAGCGAAGCGCGGCAGAGGTGTACGGGCCGACGCCGGGCAACTGCGTGAGGTCGTCCGGCCAACCACTGTCAGCGATCAGGCGGGCCGCCCGATGCAGGCTCAGCCCACGCCGGTTGTATCCGAGCCCTTGCCACTCGCGGATGACATCCGCGGGCGAGGCCGAGGCGAGCGCCTCGAGCGTCGGCCAGCGCTCGAGCCAGGCGAGGTAGCGCGGGACGACGCGCTCCACCTGCGTCTGCTGGAGCATGACCTCGCTGACGAGGATCGCGTACGGGTCGCGCGTGTGCCGCCACGGGAGGTCGCGACCGTGTACGGCGAACCAGTGCAGGAGACGCGCGTCCAGCGAGTCGGACATGGTGGAATTCTGTCGTGCGGCTTCGACGACTCGACCACGTGTCGCTCAACGTCAGCGACCGCCCGCGTTCGATCGCCTGGTACCGAGACGTCCTGGGCCTCGAGCAGCGCGGCGAGGCGCGGCGTGACGACTGGCCCGTCTTCATGGGCGAGCTCGGCAACTGCGTGGCCCTCTTCCAGGCACAGGTCGAGACGGCCGAGCGGGAGGCAGAGTCGACCGGGCTCAGACATGTCGCCTTCATGGTCGATCGCGACGACCTGGCGAGCGCCCAAACGCGGCTCGGCGAGCACGGCGTCGCGTTTCGCTTCGAGGACCACGGGGACGCCCACTCGATCTACTTCCCGGACCCCGACGGCAACGTGATCGAGCTGACGACCTACGAACCCTGAGCCGGAGGTACACATGACGCTGACGTCGTTCCAGGAGGAGCTCTGCAGCACCAGCCGGTGGGACTTCACCGACCTCAAGGCGATTTACGTCAACTGCACTCTCAAGCCGTCACCGGGAGTGTCGAACACGGAAGGGCTCATGCGCATCTCGACGGCGATCATGGAGCGCAACGGGGTCGAGGTGGACTTCGTGCGCGCGGTCGACCACGACCTCGCGCCGGGCGTCTGGCCCGACATGCGCGAGCACGGGGCCGCCGCCGACGACTGGCCCGCGCTCTACCAGCGTGTGCAGGCGGCGGACATCCTCGTCCTCGGGTCTCCCATCTGGCTCGGCGAGAAGTCGTCGGTCTGCAACCGGGTCGTCGAGCGCCTCTACGCGTGCTCGAGCCTCCTCAACGAGCACGGCCAGTACGCGTACTACGGCAAGGTCGGCGGCTGCCTCATCACCGGCAACGAGGACGGGATCAAGCACTGCTCGATGAACATCCTCTACTCGCTCCAGCACCTCGGATACACGATCCCGCCACAGGCCGACGCCGGCTGGATCGGCGAGGCCGGACCTGGCCCGTCGTACCTCGACGAGGGGTCCGGTGGACCGGAGAACGACTTCACGAACCGGAACGCGACGTTCATGACCTGGAACCTCCTCCACGCCGCGCGGATGCTGAAGGACGCCGGCGGCGTGCCCGCGCATGGCAACCAGCGGTCGCTCTGGGACGCGGGGTGCAGGTTCGACTTCGCGAACCCGGACTATCGCTAGGCGGCCGCGAGGAGCTGCTTCGAGAAGAAGGTCAGGGCCGCCTTCGTCTTCGTCTCCTGACGGCCGTTCAGGCTGATGCCCTTCTCCGTCAGGTACAGTCGCGCCTCGGCCGCGACCTGGAAGGCGTCCGCGGCGGTGCACTTCGTCGACAGCTCGAGGATCCGCGATCCGTCCGGATAGAACCAGAGCTCTGCGGTGAGCCTCTTCCCGAGGTCGGGCGGCGTGAAGTTCTGCTTGAGCACGAAGATCGGCCCGAGGAGTGAGAGGTCCTTCAGCTTGAGCCCGTCCGGGGCATGTGCGCCGTAGAAGCCTCGCTGCTCCTTCGAGAAGATGCTGCGGAGCGGGGCCGTCGCCTCTGCCACGGCTCGGACGTCCTGCGCGCTCGCCTTTCCCTTGAGCGAGGCCGAGCAGACGTAGCCGCCCGGCATCGCGTCTACCTCGACGCCGACGGCGGACGACAGGCGCAGCTCCGCCGGGAGCGTGTCGGGCTCGACCGGGCGCAGCTTCACGACCGTGTCGCCGGCACGCCCCTGGATGCGGCGCGCTCGGACGACGAGGCCGCGTGCGTACAGCGTGAGGTCGGGCGTGTCGAAGAAGAAGACCTGCCTGATCTGGGCCTCGAGTGGGTCGCGGCCGAGACCCACGATCGCCGCGCGATGGTCCGCGGCGGGAACGGTGAGCTTGAGCTCGACGCTATCCGCCTTGCGGGCGAGCTCCAGCATCGTGACGAGTTCGTCGTCCGACAGTCGCCGTGTGCGGCTCGCGGCCATCGTCCGGAGCGTAGTCATGCCCGACTACGCTGTCGACGTGCTCCTCTACAACTCGGCGGTCTCGGGCAACTGCTACAAGGTGCGACTGCTCTTCGCCCACCTGGGGATCGAGTACGAGCGGCGCGACCTCGACGTCGTCGACCGCTC
>DASTWH010000226.1:0-6650 GCA_035758735.1 Gaiellaceae bacterium | reverse complement strand
AGGTGCTCGCGGATCGCGGCCAGAGCGGTACGCCCGTCCTCTGCCTCGGCGACGATCTCGACCTGGCCGCTCGCCATGAGCGCGCGTACGACGCCCTCGCGATACAGCGGATGGTCGTCCGCGACGATGACGGTGACTCGCTTCCGTCCCTGCTCCGCCATGGTGTCGATGCTCATCGTACGGCTACGTCGGCACGTTGCCGAGCGTGACGTGCACGATCCTCGACACGCCGTTGCGTACGACCACGAGCGTCACGCTGTCTCCCGGCTCGTGGCGGGCGAGGATCGCGGCGAGCTGCGCCGGGCTCGCGACCTTCTTGCCGTTCACGGCCACGATCGAGTCGCCGCCCGAGAACGCGCTCACGCCGTCCACGGTGACCGGCTGCGTCGCGGCCTTCAGGCCGGCTTTCGCCGCCGGGCTGCCCGCTACGACCTTCACCACCTCGACGCCGCGAGCGGGAAGTCCGCGAATCGCCCTGGCCACGGCCGGGTCGATCTCGTCGATCTGGACACCGAGCCACGGATGCTTCGCATGACCGGTGGCGATCAGCTGCTCGGCGACGGACCGGGCCGTCTTGCCGGGGATGGCGAAGCCGACGCCGACATTCGCGTCGACGGTGCCGCCCTCGATCTGCGCGTTGACGCCGACGACGTTGCCGAACCGGTCGAGGAGCGGGCCGCCCGAGTTGCCGTGGTTGATTGCAGCGTCCGTCTGGATCGCATCCGGAATCGTCAGGCCGTTGGGTGCCTGGATGTCTCGGCCAACGGCGCTGACGATCCCGGCGGTCATCGTGCGGTCGAGCCCGAACGGGTTGCCGATGGCGTACACCGGGTCGCCGACCTGGATCGCGTTCGACTCGAACACGAGCGGATGCAGGGCCGACCGCGGTGCCTCGACGTGCACGACTGCGATGTCGCTCGACGGGTCGGTGCCCACGATGGTCGCGGGGTACGAGCCTCCGCCCGAGAATCCGACGCGGATGCCGCTGGATCCGGCGACGACGTGGTCGTTGGTGACGATGTCGCCCTTGGCGTCGATCACGAATCCGGAGCCCAGCGCGCCGACCTTCTCCTTCTCCGAAGGCGTGAAGAACGTCGGAGGAATCACCCGCGTCCGCGTGTCGGTGATGACGACCACGCCGGGGGCGTCACGTCGGTAGACCGCGCCGGGGCTCAGCGACCCTCCCGAGCTCACGGGCGAGCTCGCCTGTGCCGGCGAGGACACCTGTACTTCCGTTTCTCCGCTCCCGTTGCCGGCGAGGAGCACGCCGATCGCCGCGCCGGCGATCCCGCCCACCAGGGCCGCCGCGAGCAGGATCCCCACCATGCGGCTGCCGCGGCGGTGGGGCATCGTGACGGAGGACATGACTTGATCCTCGTCCCGGTCGGCCGTCCCGGTGATCGGCCAGCCGGACCCTCGTCGTGCCCACGCTCTGCGGTCAGCGGACGAGCGGCGCCTCGTGTGCGCGATCGTCCGTTCGGCGGATGGCCGGCGGTTGCCCTCGAGCCCACCACACGCACGCGAAGCCCGCGGGGCCGAGCCCCGCGGGCTTCGCGTCTTCGATCAGCTCGCCGAGGGACGAGCGTCCAGCGATCCGGCGACCGGCGCGGGCGCCGCGTCGGGCTCGGGTGCCTCGACATCCCACCGTGGAAGCCACTGGAGCCAGCTCGGCAGGTACCAGTTCCACTCGCCGAGGATCTTCATCGACGCCGGCAGGAGCACGGCCCGGACGATCGTCGCGTCGATGAGGATCGCCGCGGAGAGCCCTATCCCGAACTGCTTGAAGAAGGGCCACGACAGCGTCGCGAAGACCGCGAAGACCGCGACCATCACGATCGCCGCGCTCGTGACAACGCCCGCGGTCGACTTGATCCCGTGCGACACCGCCTCGTCCATGCTCTTGCCGCGATCGAACGTCTCGCGGATCCGGCTGAGGATGAAGACGTGGTAGTCCATCGAGAGACCGAACAAGATCACGAACAGAAGCAGCGGGACGACGGCGTCGATCCCGGTCGTCGTGGACACACCGAGGAACTCTGCTCCCACGCCGTGCTGGAACACGAGCACGATCACACCGTAGGCGGCGGCGACCGAGAGCAGGTTGAGCACGATCGCCTTCGCCGCAACGACGATCGAGCGGAACGCGATCAGCATCAGGGTGAACGCGAAGAGGAGGACGAAGGCGACGACTGGAGGCAGGTTCGACTTCAGCGCGTCCGCCTCGTCCCGCCACTCGGCGGTCTGACCCGTGACGCCTGCCTCCACGTTCGGAAGCGCGCCCACCGTGGCCGGGACGACGTCGTTGCGCAGCATGCGGAACGACGCGTTCGAGGCGGCGTCGGTTCCGGTGCCCGCGATCGGGACGGTGATGTTCGCGACCGTCCGCGTGTCGTTGACCTCGACCGTGATCGGCTCGAAGGCGAGACCGCTCGACAGCGCCTGCGCTTTGAGCTCTGCGATCGCCCGGCGCATACCCGGCGCTTGCACGTCCGCCGCCTGCACGACGACGTTCGCCGGGAGCGCGGAGCCCGGGAACGCCTGCTGCATGCGGTCGTACGTGTCGAGGACGGCGATCGAGTCGGGGAACGACTCCGGCCCCTGCGCCGCCAGCCGCAGTTGCAGTGCGGGCAAAGCGAGGGCGACCAGGAGGCCGGCCGCGAGCGCGGCCGAGAGTGCCGGCCGACGGAGGACGCGATCGACGATCGCGCCCCAGAAGCGCCCTTCGCCGTCGTCGCGCCGCAGGCGGCCGACGAACGGCACTCGACCCCGCTCGACCTTGTCGCCGAGCCGTGACAGGACGGCGGGGAGGACCGTCAGCGATCCGAGAACCGCCACCGCGACGACGAGGATCGTCGCCAGCGCGAGTGAGGAGAACGTGCTGTCGCCGGTGAGGAACATCCCGGCCATCGCAACGATCACGGTCAGGCCGGAGACGAGCACCGAGCGACCCGACGTCGCGGCCGCGACCTCGAGCGCAGCCCGCTCGCTCCGTCCCGCGGCCCGTTCCTGGCGCTCGCGCTTCAAGTAGAACATCGAGTAGTCGACCCCCACCGCCAGGCCGATCAGGAGCACCATCGCCTGCGCCTGCATCGCGACCGGCAGTACCAGGCTCGAGACGGCAACGAGGCCGAACGTCGCGAAGACGGCTGTCAGCGCGAGCAGGAGTGGGATGCCCGCCGCGACGAGCGATCCGAACGTGAGCACGAGCACGATGAGCGTGATCGGAAGCGAGAGCGCGCCTGCCTTACCGAGGTCCTCGCCGTAGGACTCGACGACGCCCTTCTCGGCGCTCGCGTCGCCGAACTCGCCGATCGTGAAGCCCGGATGAGCTCGTTGTGCTTCGGCCACCGTCGCCAGGACAGGAGCGATCTCGTCGACGGCCTTCGTCTTGTCACCGCGGATCTGGAACTGCACCAGCGCGGCGTGCCGATCCTTCGAGATCTGAGCCGCGTACGCCGCCGCGAGCGGCGAGCGCACGTCTTGGACGACTGCGATCTTCGAGACGCGAGCGACGACGTCCGCGATGGCGGCGTCGAACACCGTCTCGCCGACGCGGTGCGAGTCGCTCTGGATCAGAACGTGCTCGGACGCGGGCTGCTTGAAGCCCGCCTCGAGGATCCTGTCCATACGGCCGGACTCTCCCGGCCCGGAGCTGTTCGTGATGGTCTTCGTCCCGGCCAGGCCTCCGAGCCCGAAGGCGACGATGACGAAGGCGAGCCAGCCGAAGGTCGCGGTCTTCCAGTGGGACGCGCTCCAGCGGCCCATGCGGGCGGCGAGGTTGCGCGTATGGGTGGTGTCGGAGCTCATGACTCCTCCTTCCCGTGCGTCGAAGTTCATGCGCCGACGCTAGGAGGGGACGCCTGTTTCCTCGTCGTCCGGAAGCCGGAATCGGGGTCCGACCCGTCGACGATCTCGCGTCCTACCCAGGTAGGAGGCGACCGCCTGGACCGTCGAGTACTTTCAGCGCGTGACCCGAGTCCGACACATCGCCCGGGAGTACTGGTTCGAGCTGCTGATCGTGGCGTTGACGATCGCAGCCATGCTCCAGCTGATCGTCAATCGCGATTCCCCGGGCGCTCCGACCGTGACGCTCTGGTTCTCGCTCCCGGCGATGGCGGCCCTCGTCCTGCCGCTCCTCGCCTACCGGCGATACCCGTTCGCCGCCCCCGCGTCCTACTGGCTCCTGGCGATCGTGATCACGCTCGTCGACGGGACGCTGATCCCGTACGTCGACAGCCTGAGCGTCGTCGGGCTGGCGGCGGCGTTCCTGCTCGGCAACGTCCGCGACAGCTCGCGGGCATGGCTCGGTCTGGCGATCGTGGTCGTGGCGATGCTCGTCGTCGTCCACTACATCCCGGGCGAGCAGTCGGCGAACCTGTATGTCTTCATCACCCTTCGGTACGTTGCCGCCTGGATCGCCGGCTACGCGCTTCGCGAGAGGTCCGAGCAGGCCTATGCGGCCGAGGTCCGCGCCGCCCGCGCCGAGCACGAGCGCGAGTCGGCGGCGCGCGTCGCGGTGGCCGAGGAGCGGTCGCGCATCGCCCGCGAGCTCCACGACATCGTCGCGCACGCCGTCAGCGTCATGGTGCTCCAGGTCGGCGCCGTCAGGCACAAGCTGCCCGACTCGATGGCGGAGGATCGCGACGCCCTCAGAGGCGTCGAGCGCGCCGGCCGCACGGCGCTCGCAGAGATGCGGCGTCTGCTCGCAGCCATGCGTCCCGACGGCGACGAGGCCGAGCTCGTTCCTCAACCGGGGCTCGACGGCCTCAACTCGCTGCTCGCCGAGGTCGGCCGGGCCGGACTGCCCGTCGAGCTCCACCTCGAAGGACAGCCGTACCCGCTCCCGCGCGGGCTCGACCTCTCGGCCTATCGCATCGTCCAGGAGGGGCTGACGAACGTGCTCAAGCACGCCGGGGCCAGCGACGCCGACGTGATCGTTCGCTACCGGCCGGACGAGGTGGAGATCGAGGTGCGGGACAACGGCGGAGGCGCGTCGGCGGGGGACGGCCTTGGACACGGGCTCGTGGGCATCCGCGAGCGCGTGAAGATCTACGGGGGCGAGATGAGCGCGCGCGCAGAACCGGAGGGCGGGTTCGTCCTCAGCACGCGCCTTCCGGTCGTCGAGGAGAGCGCATGACGACCCGCGTCCTCGTCGCAGACGACCAGTCGATGGTGCGCGCGGGCTTCCGCATGCTCCTGGGCGGCGAAGAGGACATGGAGGTCGTCGCCGAGGCGAGCAACGGGCTCGAAGCCGTCGAGAAGGCCGCCCGCTTCGACCCGACGGTCGTCCTGATGGACATCCGCATGCCCGAGCTCGACGGGCTCGAGGCGACGCGCCGCATCCTCGCTGCCGACAACGGCGCGCGAATCCTGATCCTGACCACGTTCGACCTCGACGAGTACGTCTACGAGGCGCTGCGCGCCGGCGCGAGCGGCTTCGTCCTGAAGGACGACTCGCCGGAACAGCTGATCGCCGCGATCCGCACCGTGGCGGCGGGCGACGCGCTTCTCTCACCCACGGTCACGCGTCGCGTGATCCAGCGGTTCGCAGGCATGCCGCGTCCCACTCCTCCGAAGGAGCTCGACGAGCTCTCAGAGCGAGAACGCGACGTGTTCCAGCTCGTGGCCCGCGGCCTCTCGAACGCGGAGATCGGCCAGGAGCTCTTCATCAGCGAGACGACGGTCAAGACTCACGTCACGCACATCCTCTCGAAGCTCGGCCTCCGCGACCGCGTGCAGGCGGTCGTGCTCGCGTACCAGAGCGGCCTCGTCGAGGCCTGACTCCTGCCTACGCCTGGAGGTGCGCCTCGACGAACCAGAGGTGCTTGTCGATCGCCCGTGAGACCTCGGTGAAGAGGTCGGCGGTGTCCATGTCGCCCAGCTCGGTCGCCGTGTCGATTCCCTCTCGAGCGCTCGCGCCGAACGCGGCGAGCCGGTCCGCGACCACTGTGACCGTCTCCTCGCCCGTCACGGCGTCGATCGGGTACTCGTCCAGCGTCGTCGCCTCGGCGGCCATGCGCGCGGTGCCGAGTGCGAGCCCGCCGAGAGCGGTCGCCCGCTCCGCGATCGTGTCGACGAACTCGAGGACTGACTCCGCGACGGCGTCGTAGAGCTCGTGGAGCTGGATGAAATCGCTGCCTTTCACGTTCCAGTGCGCCTGCTTGAGCTGCGAGTAGAGGTCGAAGCTGTCGGCGAGGCGCACGTTCAGCAGCTCGACGAGCTTCTCGCGCGCGTCGGCCGAGATGTCGATGCGGGTCTCGAACGTCCTACCGGTCTGCGTGGCCATGTGATGTCCCTTTCGTCGATCTGGTCGTGGGTACCCGGATTCCGGCGAACCAGAACCGGGCTCAGACGACCGGCTCGGACCGGCTCCTGGGGGAGTCCGCAGCGGGACCTCCTTGAGCAGCCACGACAGCCCGAACGGGCTGATCGCGAGCAAGACGCCGAACGCGAACACGCCGTGGAGCGAGCGGGAGAACGCGTCGAGGAACTGGGCGTGCACTTCCGGCGGGAGCTGCTTGGCCGTTGCCGTCGCGGTAGCAGAAGCAATGACCACTCCGCTTAGTCGTGGCCCTGTACACAGGGCGATTTCCGGACCAGACTGCGCGCGTGCATCGCGTCTGGCGCCCGCTGCTCGTGCTGTCCATCGC